>CALEYM010000059.1 GCA_937926185.1 uncultured Bacteroidota bacterium
ATTTCTACAAAATTTTTGTATTAAAATATTGTAATTTATTTGTTACAAAATTCGGCTCGCACACTGATTTTCACGGATTTTATCTACATGAACGGCAGATCAATAATTCGGGTTAACCCATTTTTATTGGGCACAGCCTGTATTCGGCGTGAATTGTGCAAACAACTCCGGGCAAAAACTCAAAACTTTCCTACCGCACTACTGCCAGCCGGCCTACAATCCTTTTTCCGCTTTCCAGCGCCAGTTCCAGCGCGTACCAGCCCGGATTCAGATCGCCGGCATTCAGCATCAGGCGGTCTGCCCCGGCGCCAACCGGGATATTTTGCGCCAAACGTCCGGCCACATCCCACACGCGCAGAACGGCTTCGGAAGACAGCGGTTCTTCCAATTGTATCGTCACTTCGCCGGATGCCGGGTTCGGGTAAATATTCAAACTCGAAAGCGTCGCTTCCCCGGCCCCTACCGTGCAATCGTAGGTGGGGTTGAACGTTACGGGCAGCGAAAATTCATTCTTGCAGCCGGTGTCCAGGTCGGTTATTTCCAAATGGTAGGTACCGCTTTGCAGGGCGCAGTAGGTGAATCCCGTGGCGCCGGGGATTGGCGCCGCGAACAAATACCATTGCAGGGCGAAATTGACCGGAATGGCCAGCGTGTCGGTCATTTCGAGGTTGTTCCGGTCGTTGATGAAAAACGGCACGGCCGGCAAGGGGTATATCTCCACTTTCACGCTGTCGGAAATCGTCAGGCAGGTGGAGACCGGGTTGGCCTGCACCTGGTAGTGGCCGCTGACGGTGGGTACATACAGGAAATCGGTGGCGTCGGGAATGGGATGTCCGTCGAGCCACCATTGGTTGCCGGCGCCGTAGGAGGACTGCAGCACGATGTTGGAGGAGCCCTGGCAGGCGCTCAGCTTATTAGCCATAATGACCGGCTTGACCGGTTGCGGATACACGATGACGGTGTCGCTGGAAAATACCTCATCCACCTGGTGCAGAATGTTCAGCACCACCCTGAAATTGCCGGATACGAGCGTATCGCCGTCGTTCAGGGCGTTGAAATACACCACGCCGCAAGGGTCGTCGCTGCCTTCCAGGCCGGAATCTTCGTCCCATACTTCCAGCCGGTAGCTGCCTTGTCCCAGCAGTAGGTTAGGCGTAAAAGCGTGCGGCAGGTTGGTGTTGTTGATTTCCGGGGAGGAGTTGAATACTTCTTTTCCGTCCGGATCGAGGATGAACAGGTACAGGTCGGGTTTGCCGAGGCCCGCCTGGTCGGTGCAGCCGTCTACGCTCAGTACCGTGGCGCTCAGGAGCGTATAACCCGATGTATCTATCGTAGCGTGGTAGTTCACGGTGTACACGCCGGGTGTGGTGTAAGTATGGGTTCCGGGGTTTTCCAAAGTGGAGCTGTCGCCGTCGCCAAAATCCCACAGGTAGGAAAAACCGGGTTTGCCGCCCGAAGGGATATTATTGGTAAACGACACCGCGGCAGAACCGCAGCCGACGTAATTGGTCATGGTAAAACCGTCGGTGGCGCTGGTTTTGGGCGCGATGTACATACGCATGGGGAAAGAGGCTTCCTGGGTAAAGATCAGGACGGTGGCTTTCAGTTTTACGGTCAGCACAAATGAATCCTGTTCCAGGGGCTTGCCGCAGATCTTGATGCAGCCGTCCGTTTCAGTGGCCGTTTCAAAAACCAGTTGATTGGCTTCCCAGAACAGGCCGGCCGGCAGCCCTTCCACGCTCACGATCTCGATTTTCGAGATGGGCAAGCCCGGCGGCGTCGTGCTGTCGATGGCGTTCACCGGCGTAGTGGATTTGGGTACGCGAAAGGAGATGTCTTCGTCGTAAGGTTCGCCCACCAAGCCATTGGGTACAGGTTGCAGATAGAGCGTATCAACCGGCAATCCGGCCGGCACGTTCACCGAGCAGCCCGGGCACCCGCTCTGAGCCGGCAAAAAAGGCAAAACAAAAAAGAAACAGATAGAAATGAGAAGAATTGGTCGCATAACAACCGGTTTTAAGTGTGAAAAAATACGTTGCACGGCGGGTAAAATGGTCGGGATTAGAGCGGGGGCGCAACAACTTTTCAGGCGGGGGACCGGTGTTTTTTTAGTGATGAGTGATGAGTGATGAGTGATGAGTATTTTTACACTCATCACTCATCACTCATCACTCATCACTCATCACTCATCACTCATCACTAATTCTTCACCATTCTCCGCACCGACCTCCCGGTTGCGTTTCCGATGGTGTACAGGTAAGTGCCGGCGGGCAGTTGGCTGGCGTCGTAGACGATCTGATTGACGCCTTCGTACAGGTTTACAGTTTCATGGTGCAGGCGGTTGCCGAGCAGGTCGAATACTTCGAAGCGGAAGACGCCGCTTTGGGTGGCATACGCTTCGATCACCGTTTGGTTGCCGAATGGGTTGGGCAGGTTGCGCACCGAGCTGAACGGGCTGCCGGCTTCGGCAGTGTTGCTGGCACATTCGCCGGTCGGGCGCACGATCAGGTAGTAGTGATCGTCGGGTGCGGCCTGGTTGCCGGGGAATACGACGGGTACCGGGCCGAAGGGAGTGAGTACGGTGGCGGTAATGGTCAGGTCGACGGTATCTAGCGCGGGATTGTCGAGCCCCGGCGTTCCTTGCAGCCGGATACAACCGAGGGTGCCGGCATTGAACACGCAGTTTGGCGGGTCGCAGCTGTAGGACAAACCTGCAGGCAGGTTGCCGATACCCATGGTGGTGGGAATGCTCACGTTGGTGATCGGCACGGTGATGCCGTTCAGGGTAAAAGTGGTCGGTACATTAACGGTAACCGATTGGTTGTAGGACTCATTGATACAAGCCGGTTTCAGGTTGAAAAATGGCGAATCCGGCGACCAGGGCGCCGGGGAGAGCAGGCCGCCGGTCAGAAGGATGTTGGAATCGCGTTCGCAGGTTTGCGCAAAGGACAGGGCCGGGATTAATGCCACGGCCAAAAAGAGTAGCACTTTTTTCATAGGTTCAGTTATTGATAAAGCAGATTGGTTACGTGTTTCCGGCGGGGGCGCTTCTTTGCGGGGCGGAAGTTCGGTATTTTTTGCGATTCGGTCGGGGAAATATTAAATGGAGTCGTAAAACGTCATTGCTCATTAGGTCATTGCCCGGCGGGGAGGCGCATTTTCTACTTTCGGCTCCCGTTTCACCATCCGGTCGATAAAATACATCATCACGATGGTCACGATCATCGATGCCACCACGACATACCCCAATGTCGGATAATGTTCCAACTTCCCTGCGGGCGTTTGCACCACGATCATACCGGCCAGGGCCGAGGCAAAACCGCCCGATACCTGGGCTACCGAGGAGTTGACGCCCATAAAAGCGCCCCGGTCGGCAGGGTCGGGCACGGCCGACATGAGCGCCGAAGATGAAACCATACGGGACGTGATACCGACGAACAACACCGTGTTGAGGGCGATCACCGTCCATACCGGCGTGACGCCCCAGTTGGTGTACACTACCACGAGGATCATGGACAATATCGAGCCGGCTACAAATACCGGGTACTTGCCCAGTTTATCGCTCATTTGCCCGATCAGCGGTCCGGTGATCATGGAAAAGATACCGGTGACCATATACACCATCGGCAATTGTTCCAGCGTAAGGCCGAGGTTGTGCACGGCAAAGGCGCTGCCGAAAGGCATGAGCATAAAACCGCCGGTGGCCAGCAGGGTGGTGGCGGCAAAGCCGGTCATGTATCTTTTCCGAGAAAGGGTTTTGCTTAAATGTTTGATGGCCGAATGACCCGCATGCAAGGCCAGGTGCGCGTTCACCGGCTTCATTTTCCATACGATGGCGACAAAGGCCGGCACGCTCACGCCGACGATCAGCAAAAACGGCGCGTGCCAGCCCCACAGGTTAGCCAGATACAAGCCTACCGGAAGCCCCAGCACCTGGCTCACCGCGAAAGCCATTTGCACAAAACCCATGACCCGCCCCCGCACTTCCATCGAAAACAGATCGGTGATAATGGCAAAAATCACCGAGCCGATCACGCCGCCGAACAAGCCGGTGATGATGCGGGCAAACAGCAGGAAATGGTAATTGGGCGCGATGCCGCACAAAAAAGTGCCCACGATAAACCCCGTGTAAAAGAACAGCAGCATGCGCTTGCGGTCATACCGGTCGGCAAAACCTGCCGCCATCAGACCCGCCGCCCCTGCGCTGAACGCATACGCCGATACCACCCAGCCGAATTGTTGCGTGCTAATGTTCAGCTCCTCCAACAACTGCGCGCCCAGCGGCGACAACACCATAAAATCGAGGATGATAGTGAATTGCAGAAAAGCCAAAATGGCGACGATAAAGACCTGGTAACCGGTAAACAGTTTTTCTTTGGACATATATGTTTGCTACCGTATTCAATTGCAGGCAAATATTGTCTGCCTGCCGGCGGGTGCGAATATCTGTTTTAAAAACGAAGACGCCGGACGGCACAGCCGACATTTTGAACCTTTCAACCGGCACAGATACCCTCAACCGCATCCGGTTAATCATCGCTCCGCTTTTTTCAGTCCAACTTAAAGACATATCCGGACAAATATTCGTCGAAATAAGACATTTCAGTCAAACCGGACAGCAGCGGAATAGTTTTGTGCCGGTTCACACAAAACACATCTTTAACCGGAAAAATTCATCTATGAAACAATTTGCAATGATCCTCCTGGGATTATCCCTCGCCGGCCTCAGTTTGCCCGCGCAGAACACTGCCCCTGACGCGGAAACCTACGTTTGCCCGCCCTGCGGCGCCGGCTGCGATACGCTCACTTTCGACAAACCGGGCGTCTGCCCGCATTGCAGCATGCCGCTGATCAAAAAAAGCCGGATAAAAAACGTCGCCATTTTTATTTATGAAGGCATGGAAATCCTTGATTTCAGCGGCCCCGGCGAGGTATTCGCCGCCGCCCGGCCTTCCGATGGCGCATTTAAGGTTTATACCGTTGCCGCTGCCAAAGACCCGATCCTGAGCCAGGGCTTTGTCAAAATTCAACCGGAATACACCATCGCCGACTGCCCCAAACCCGACATCATCGTGTTGCCGGGCGGTAGCGCGCGGGCTTCCCGCGAAAATCCCGATGTAATTAACTGGCTCAAAATCAACGCGCCGGAGCTCGACGCTTTTGTCACTGTTTGCACCGGCGTGTTCATCCTGGAAAAAACCGGCCTGCTGGAAGGCAAAAAAGCCACCACCTGGTACGGCGCCATCGAGCGCTTCCGCGAAGGAGCGCCCAAAACGGAAGTGCTGGAAAACGTGCGTTGGGTGGACAACGGCCAGATCGTGACCACCGCCGGCGTTTCAGCCGGCATCGACGGGGCGCTGCACGTGGTGGAAAAACTCTTCGGCCGCGAAACGGCGCTGGCCACGGCGAAGTATATGGAGTACGACAAGTGGAAGCCGGAAGACGGGGTGGTGGTGGAGCGGCCGTGAACCGGACAGGGTGTCTCGCAGGTCATTGAACATTGGGCATTGAACATTGGACATTAAACATTTCAAAAATTATAAATTTTAGAATTTAAAAATTGGAAATGTCCAATGTTCAATGCCCAATTTACAATGTCCAATGAATTATGAGACCGCTTAAAATCGTTAATTCCTAAGCCACCGCAAAACCCTCTATCAACTCGCGTTTAGGGGGCGCCTGAAATCCCAAAACGATATCTTCTTTCGGGATGCCTTTTTCGAGCAACATTTCGGCAAGCACCAAATCAGTGCCGTCATATTGAAGCCATACCTTGCCGTCTGGTTTGACGTCAATATGGAAAAAACAACCGTAAGTACGCTCGTACTCTTTCCAGCCGCTGAAATAGATCAGGTAATGACCGTGTTCGTCGTCCGTCATTAACTGTGTTTCAATTTTGTCATCGGGCAGTTGTCCAAGAGCGGCAACTTCTTCGGCCAATTCGCGGACTAACTTTTTATGCCGGATTATTTTATCCATTGTGTTCTTATTTCTTGCTTTATATCGAAAACAAGGATATTCAAACGTTCTGACTTTGATACTTCGCTGATAAAGGGGTCATCAAAAAATTCAGAATAAATGCGGTCTGTCATGGGTTGGCCGTCGGTAGGCAGCGCCTGCAAAAGGCTGATAATGGGGTCGTCCAGGGATTGAATTATGACGGCCAGGGATTGAATAAAATCCGGCAATTCGCCTATGCCGCGGCAAAATCCAATTCCTGCCGTCTACGCATCGAGATATAAGCAGGTACAATATCGGATTTGGGAATACCCATTTCTACCAACTCATGAGCAGTTCCATATTCTGTTTGGTCCTGTTGAATCCAAATCTTACCATCAATAATATCAAAATGAAGGGTAACGGCATAAACACGTTGAGCTCCCTCCCACCCAATGGTAACCACCTGGTAGTGGCAATTTTCATGATCAATAAGCAATTCGTTTTTAGCATCCAAATTGGCATATTGCACAGATGCCTGCTTTTCAAGGATTTTGAGAATTGCCGCTTTGTATTTTGCTATTTTATCCATTGAATAATGCTTTTTTGTTCCACATCAACAACAACAATATGGATTTTTCTGGTTTGAATTACCGTTTGAATTAACTCTTCCTGCTCCATTTCCTCAGTGTAAATATAGCTCGGAACAGCCAGAAAGAGAAGACGGCCGGGTTCTTTTTTCATCAAGGCATTTTCATAGGTCAAGTATTTTCCAACTGCTTCGTAAAAGTCGGCCAAAAAGGAAAGATGAGGAAAACTTTTAACCTC
>CALEYM010000060.1 GCA_937926185.1 uncultured Bacteroidota bacterium
GTCCCAGATCACCGGGCGCACGCTTTTAACCGTACCATAGTGGAATTGAAACTCGAAAAGGAGATCGAAAAGGAGCGCACCGACCGGCTTTTAACCGTACCATAGTGGAATTGAAACATTCTTCGCCGATGTACTCTATCTCTTTCTTCTTCCGCTTTTAACCGTACCATAGTGGAATTGAAACTTGGTGGCGAACGAGCGCCTGGCCGTGTGGGTTGCTTTTAACCGTACCATAGTGGAATTGAAACCCGAGCAATACATAGGCGCCGCCGCCGTCACATCCTCTTTTAACCGTACCATAGTGGAATTGAAACTCCCGCACCAGGTTTAAATCCGCACCGGCATCCTCCTTTTAACCGTACCATAGTGGAATTGAAACTTTTATAAAACCTTTCTTGCCTGTTCAATTATCGGGCTTTTAACCGTACCATAGTGGAATTGAAACAATGTTCCGGACAGTGATTCAGCCGGATTGGTTCGCCCTTTTAACCGTACCATAGTGGAATTGAAACTGGCATCGGGTCAGTTTGAGGATTTGCGGCTCGGGCCTTTTAACCGTACCATAGTGGAATTGAAACTTACCAGCTGACCTAAGAGCTTACGGCGGTTTTCAGCTTTTAACCGTACCATAGTGGAATTGAAACTGGAAAGCGAAACGATCAAGATCACCTACGAGGCACTTTTAACCGTACCATAGTGGAATTGAAACTTCAGGGCGCCGGAGTGGCATCGGCCGCGGGCAAAACTTTTAACCGTACCATAGTGGAATTGAAACTCCTCCTCCTCCTCCTGCCCGCGCTACTGCGCGCCCTTTTAACCGTACCATAGTGGAATTGAAACACGGCCTCGGCAGCAGCGGTCGGGTGGTCATCACGCCTTTTAACCGTACCATAGTGGAATTGAAACTGTGTGGGAGTGGCTGAAGCACTGGGCGCCGCAGGAGCTTTTAACCGTACCATAGTGGAATTGAAACTCAATACCATTACACAGCAGGCAGTACCTGCCGCCCTCTTTTAACCGTACCATAGTGGAATTGAAACCGCAAACCCAACCGGCAGCCGGATCGCTTTACGGCTTTTAACCGTACCATAGTGGAATTGAAACCGGGCAACGGTTCCGGGGCATTGTAATCGCGCATCAGCTTTTAACCGTACCATAGTGGAATTGAAACGCGCCGGATTGAAGTGGCAACAATTTTTAATCGTGCTGTACGCCCATTTCCTTCATCAGTTCCAGTCCGTAATTCCGCATCATTTCTATAACCGGTATGGCCCGCTGTCCGCGTTCGGTGAGGGCATATTCCACCTTGGGCGGCACCACCGGGTATACGGTTCGGCTGACAAACCCGTCTTCTTCCAACTCCCGGAGCTGGGCGGTCAGCATTTTGTGCGTCACGCGTTTGATGTCTTTTTTTAGCTCGCCGTAACGCATCACCCGTCCGTTCAGGCGCCAGAGGATGGGCATTTTCCAGGCGCCGCCGATGCGGTCGAGCGCAAATTCGACGGGGTTGTAGTATAGTTTGCTGCGGTGTAAAAATTCGGGCATTTTACTTATAGTATTGATTTTCAGTATACTTTCCAAAAAGTTAGTATGGCACTTTATAGTAACTATATTGTCAAAGATAGCACAAGGCAATCAAATTTGCCGCATCTTTTGTATCACTAAAATGTAGTAACCGCCATGAGTGCAAGTCTGAATATTACCCGCGTCAAAAAAGTCGCCCTGATCGCCGCCAATGCAGCTGTCAGCAAGCAAACCGGCTGGCCGATCGGCTTTTGGTGGGCCGAACTGACCCATCCCTATTGGGAGTTTACCGAAAACGGCTACGAAGTCGATATTTTTTCGCCCGGGGGCGGCGCTCTGCAAGCCGACGGCTTCAGCGACCCCGAAGACGCCAGCGGCTATTCCGCCCACGACCTGATCTCCCTGGGTTTCAAAAAATCGCCCAAACACGCCGCTTTGCTGGAAAATACGCGCCCGGTTTCGGCTATTAACGTGGCCAACTACGACGCTGTTTTCCTGACCGGCGGCCAATCGCCCATGTACACGTTTATCGATAACGAGCCGTTGCACCGCCTCGTCGTTGAATTTTATGAAAAAGAAAAAGTGGTGGGTATCGTCTGCCATGCCACCTGCATCCTGCTCAAAGCCCAAACTTCCGACGGTAAATTGCTGGTGGATGGAAAAACCTGGACGGGCTTTGCCGACAGCGAAGAACAATTTGCCGACAGTTTTGTCGGTCAGCGCATCCAGCCTTTCTGGATTGAAACAGAGGCTAAAAAACTGCCGAATACCAATTTCATCACCGGCGGCATGTTCAAGGCGTTTGCCGTACGCGACGGACGTCTGATCACCGGGCAACAACAATTCAGCGGGGCGGCCGCGGCCAGGATGGTGGTGGAGGCGCTGGGGGTGTAGTCAGGGTATTTTCGTCACTGATCTGTTTTCAACGATATGCAAAGGGTAATTTGGTTGCTTTGTTGTTTGTGCGGAGCCTCCACCGGGTTGTTTGGCCAAATCAATGAAAGCGATACCTTGCTGCTGCAATACCGCGCGGCCCTTACCGGCAATGCGCAAACCGGCAACCTGAAGGCGCTGGCGCTGATCGGCAGACTCGACATCAGCGTGGCGCCTTCGGGCCGCTGGGCGTTCAAAACCCAGAATGCCTCGCGGTACCAGGCTTTTTTCGGGCAGAAGGCGGACAACGATTTTCTGAGCCAGAACTTCGTTTACGTCGGCCAGCAACGCGTATTGTATCCGTTTGCCATGGTTTTTCTGTCGGGCAATTTCCGGCGGAAGATCGATTTTCGCTGGTTTGCCGGTCCGGGAATCACTTGGCAGGTCCTGCGCCGGCCGGGACAGTTGATCAAGCTGTCGTTGTCAGGGGTGTACGAGTCTACCCGTTTTGCCGGCGAGGCCTACAACCGGCCTTCATACAACGGCTCCAGGTGGATTGATACCTGGCGGGCCACGGCGCGCATATTCGGTCAGCACCGCCTGCTGCAACAACGCCTGCGCCTGTATTACGAAGCCTACCTGCAACCCTCGGTAGAGCAATCCGACAATTTCCGCTGGCTGGCCGACTGGGGTTTGGAAATGCCGGTGTGGAAAGGGATCAGTTTCAATACCCATTTTACCTATACCCATGAAAATATCGTGGTTGAATCCGTCAAACAAAACGACTTGATCTTTACGTTCGGCATAGCCGTCCGGAATTTCAAATAAACAAGCCATGATTCTGCGCCGTATTTTCAGTCCCGTCAAGGTTGCCCAATACCTGCGCACCGAACTGACCCTGACCCTGGTCGCTTCCCTGGGCGTGTACTGGCTCCACCGGGAGGGTTTTACACAGGCGGGCCTGCCTTTTTCCATCGCAGCCATTTTGGGCAGCGCGCTGGCTATTTTTGTCGCGTTCCGCAACAACAGCGCCTACGCCCGCTGGTGGGAAGCGCGTACTATCTGGGGCAGCATCATCAACAACAGCCGGATCTTTGCCCGGCAGATCATCGCCAATGCCGACAATGCCGCGGCTACGGGCAAAGCAACGCCGGAACAGGCACAGGCCTACAAACGCGAACTGGTGTACCGGCAAATCGCCTACGCACACACGCTGCGCCAACACCTGCGCCGGCAAAACGAACCCGCGGAATACCGGCATTTATTGGCCGGGGATGAAATGGAAAACCTGCTGCAACGGCAGAATATACCCAACATGTTGCTGCATACACAGGGCATACGGATCAAGGAAGGCATGCGCGCCGAGATACTGGGTCAATTCGACAATATCAGCCTGGAACCCACATTATCCGGATTCAATAACTTTCAGGGCGCCTGCGAGCGCATCAAAAATACCCCGCTGCTACGGCAGTACGATTTTTTTACCCGCCTGTTTCTCATCGTCTTTATCCTCCTCCTGCCGTTTTGCCTGATCGGCGATTTTGCCAAAATGGAACTGGCGCCGCTTATGCCCGCCATTTCCATCCTGATCTCCTTTGTATTTGCCACGATGGGTAAAGTGGGCGAGGTGAATGAAGACCCGTTTGAAAACCGCATTACCGACGTGCCGCTGACGGCACTGTGCAATACGATTGAGCGCGATCTCAGGGAAATGCTGGGTGAAACGGACCTGCCCGAAAAAATGACGCCGAAAGACGGCTATTTGTTTTGAAATTATTGATTCAGAGGGAATAAAGTAGGTTTGCACCAAAGCTAACATCTCATAATATGAACATAGCAATTACAGGTACCGGCAACGTAGGCGGCGCCCTGGCGCAAGGCCTGGCCCGCAAAGGTCATCGCATTCGCCTGGGGGTGCGCGACCTGGAACATTTTAAAGGCAAAGACCTGCTCAAGGCTGCCCCGGAAATCACCGTGCACCCCGTTCGCGAAGCCGCGGAAGCCTCGGATGTGATCATCCTGGCCGCGCCGGCACAGGTAGCGGACCAAGTGGCCCGTCAGCTCGGCGACGTGGCGGGGAAGATCATCATCGACACGATGAACGGCGTGTTCATGCGTCCCGAGGGTTTTGCCAATACCACCGAGGCCATTCTGGCCAACTGTAACACGCCTGATGTGGTGAAATGTTTCAACTCGACGGGCTTTGAAACCATGTTCGATCCCAGATACGGCGACCTGGCCGCCGATATGTTTGTGGCCGGCGACAGTAGCCGCGGCAAAGCCGTTGCTACTGAACTGGCACGCGACCTGGGCTTCGGTGAAGTGTGGGATTTTGGCGGACTGGACAAAGTGAGTCTTCTGGAGCAGTTCGCCCTTTGCTGGATTAACCTCGCCATTATGCAAAAAAAAGGACGCAACATGGCCTTCAAAGTGCTGCGGCGCTGATCACCAGTCCTTTTTCGTTCGCGCCGGCCGGGCTTCCGGCGGCAGGGAACGATATTGCCGGGCGTTTTTTTGCTCTTCCGTATTGATCGTGGCGTCCAGCAGGCGGCGGGCCTCAGCGGCTGTCATGGCGCCCGAAGGCAGTTCCTTTTGCCGGGGTTGCTGGGCGCGGTCCACGTAATTGTTGCGTGGCGGCGGGGGTGGCGGCGGCTTTTGAGGCGGTGGCGGCGGTGGCGGCGGCTCCTGTTGTTCGCGGAGTTTGTTTTTAGCTATTTGTAAATTTTTCTTCGTGTCAGGCTGGTTGGGTTGGGCGCGCAGGCTTTTTTCGTAGGCGGTAATGGCGTCCTGATACTTGCTCAATTGCAGCAGGGCATTGCCCCAATTGTGCAAAGCGGCGGCTTTGGCCGGCATATCCGGCGCGATGGCCGCGGCTTTTTTGAACAGTTCGGCGGCCGCCTCGTATTTACCCTGCTGATAAGCGGCGTTTCCGGCGTTATAGGGCGCTGCCGGGTCGGTTTCCGCCCGCAGATAAGTCTGTTCCGCCTGCCGGTAGTCCTTTTTATCGTACAATTGGTCGCCTTTGCGCAGGTGGTTGTGATCCGCTTGCGACTGAGCCGAGAGGGCAAAGAGGAGCAAGAGCCCCGCCAATTTATTTTTTATAACCATACTTCGTATTGTTACTTTACCTACTGCCCACTGCCTATCTGTTTCTTCCGCCACCACAACACCTGCTCCAGTACCAGAAACAGCAGGCAGGGCAGCAGCATCCATTGGAAATAAAGAATGTAGTCGGTGTACGCTTTGGCTTCCAGGGAGGTTTTTTGCAAGCGGCTGAGTTCCCGTACCAATGCTTTTACTGTAACCTTGCCCTTGGCGGCTTCAAAAGGTTCGCCGCCGCCGGCCCGGGCCAGTTCCCGAAGGAACCCGGGGTTTGCCTTTGTGCGCACCACTTGTCCCGTTCCGTCGCGTTTGTATCCGCCGCCTTTGAGCGGGATATTGGCGCCGGCCATTTCACCCACACTCACGGTATGGATCACCAGACCTTCCGAGCGGGCCTCACGGGCCTGCGGGATGGCGCTTTCGCCGTGCATTTCCCCGTCGGAAATGATCACCAGGCCGCGGCCGGCGGCCGAGTTGGATTCGAACATCCGCTTGGCCACTTCAATGGCCGACGTCGCGACGGTGCCCTGATCGGCGATAAATTCGGGGCCGGCATTGCGAATGAACAGCAGCAAAGCATCGTAATCGGTCGACAAAGGCATTTGCGGAAAAGCGTCGCCGGCGAAAAAGATCAGCCCGATGCGTTCGCCTTCCAGGGATTGCACGAGTTGCTGCGCAAACGATTTGGCTTGTTCCAAACGGCTGGGCGCCACATCTTTGGCCAGCATACTTTGTGAAATATCCAGTGCCAGCAGAATGTCGGCGCCCTGTTGACCTTTGGGCTCACGGGTTACAGCCTGCCGGGGATTGGCGATGGCCACCACCAGCAAAGCCAGCGACAAACCGAACAACACATTTTTAAACCAAAACCGCCTGCCGGAAAAACCGAGCAACAGGCGCTGCGCCAGTGCCGGCGAACCCAGCCGCCTCAGCGTTCGCCGCCGCCAACTCCAGTATACCCACAACAGAAAGGCCTGGAGCGGCAACACCCAGAGTAACAACAACAGGTCGGGATTTTCGAATTTGATCATTTTAAATAGGTTGGCGGGTTGCGGGTTAGCGGGAGGGTGTCTCAAAAGACATTGTTCATTGAAAATTGGGCATTGTTCATTGAACATTAAATATTTAAAAAACTAATATTTAATAATT
>CALEYM010000061.1 GCA_937926185.1 uncultured Bacteroidota bacterium
TCTTAACATTACCTCTGCTAAGATGCCATAATTAACAAAACATGTCAATTTCCTGCCAAATTTCTCATTAAAAGCCACACGAGAAGGGGTAAACCTGCCGTACACCCTACCTTTGCAGCGCCACCCTCCTTGTTTAATTTACCATTGTTTTCAACTGTAGTCATTATGCGTTTCTGGCTTACTCTTGCCGCATTATTCCTGACCCATCTGATTTTCGCCCAATCCACCGCTTCGTTTTTTCAACGCATACAGGAGCAGGACATCGCCCTGGCGGATGCCGCGCCGCGTAAAATGATCCCAAACAGGTATCAAACCTATCAACTCGACTATGAAGGGGTGAAGAATTTTTTGAAAACGGCCCCGATGGAATTTACGCCCGAAGCCCGGCAAGGCCGCTGCGTTATTGCCCTGCCGATGGCCGACGGCACGTTCGAGGAGTTTGCCGTGTGGCAAACGGAAATACTGGAGCCCGCCCTGGCCACACAAATGCCCTTTATCCGCACCTTTTCGGGCGTATCGCTGAAAGACCCGCGAAAAACGGCCCACCTGAGCCACACCCTGCGCGGTTTCCGGGCCATGATCCTTCGGCCCGATCTCGGCGTGGAATACGTGGAACCATTCGCCTGGAAGCAGGATAAATATTACATGGCTTACGACCGGCAGGATATTCCGGAAAGTGAACGACCGGGCGTAAGTACCGGTTGGGATACAAACACGCCCATGCCGGAGGTCCGCGATCGGTTGTATACGCCGCCCGTTGAGGATCGCGGTATTTTACTTGACCCGGTAAAGGTGAAAGTTTTAAAACTGATCGTGGCCACTACCGGCGAATTCGGCCAGGACCACGGCGACAATGCCCAGGAGGTTTTTTCCGCGGTGACGGAATACGTGAAGGAAATGAACGCGATTTATGAACGCGACCTGAACACCCGTTTCCAATTGGTTCAGGCCAGCCTCGCCGTGACGTACTTTAATCCGTTAACCGATCCCTTCAACGGCACGACCACCGGCGAATGGATGGGACAGATGGAACCAGCTTTGAACGCGGCAGGCGTTCCGGCCTCCGCCTACGACATCGGGCACGTGTTTGCCCGCGGGGGCGGCGGGGTGGCAGGCGGGCTGGCCTGCCTGTCCAGTAAAGCGCGCGGCTGCACCACGGGCAGCGGTTCGTACGGGTATTTTGTCACCATCCTTTGCCAGGAAATCGGCCATCAGCTGGCGGCAGGGCACACCTGGAACCGTTGCGGCGGCGGCGCTCCCGACCAGCGAAAAGGCGGCACCGCCTTCGAGCCGGGCAGCGGCAGCACGATTATGTCGTATGCCGGGGCGTGCGGGCCCGACAATGTCCAAGGCTATTCCGACCTCTATTTCCACGGCGGTTCCATCGAGGAAATTAAATTTTATTATACTTATGGCTCAGGCGCCACTTGCGGCACCTTCTCCCAGACGACAAATACACCGCCGACCGTTACCCTGCCGTATCAAAACAACTTTTTTATACCGATAGAAACCCCCTTCGAACTGAACGGCAGCGCGGAAGACCCCGACGGCGATGCGCTGCAATATTGCTGGGAACAAATGGACATTGGCCCGGAAGCGCAGTTGGACAGCCCCATAGGCAGCTCGCCCTTGTTCCGCACCTTCCTGCCGGTGAGCGCCACCAACCGCTATTTTCCCAGGCTCAACACCATCATCGCAAACGGATTCGACCGAACCGAACAACTGCCGGCCTGGACCCGCGACATGACTTTCCGCCTCACCGTGCGCGATAACCGCGCGGGCGGCGGCGGCGTGGGTTGGGCCGACGTGGCTTTTAAAGCCTGGGAAGGCGCAGGGCCGTTCCTCGTAAAAACGCCAAACACCGGTACGGTGGTCTGGCGCAGCGGCGAATACACCGAGGTCAGCTGGGATGTGGCCAATACCGATAAAGCCCCTGTCAATTGCAAACGCGTCAATATTCGCCTGAGCCTCGACGGCGGCCTGAGCTACCCCATTACGCTGGCGTCCAACGTGAACAACGACGGCAGCCATTACGTGCTGGTACCGGATCAGCTCGGCACTAAAGCGCGGGTGCGTATCGACGGCGCCGACAACGTATTTTTTGATATTTCCAACCAAAATTTCAAAATAGAAGCGCCCGCACAAGCTTCCATCACCCTGGGGCTGAACAACGACAGCGGCGTACTGTGCCTGCCGGCCGAACACAGTGTGGAAGTGCAAACTGCCGGCGTTTTGGGCTACGATACGCCGGTAAACCTCGATTTCGCCGGCCCGCTGCCCCCCAACGTGACAGCCAGCTGGAGCGCCACCACGCTGGCGCCGGGTGAAAGCGCCACGTTGAAACTCAATTTTTCGCAGGTAGCGGTGGAAGGCGTGTTTACGATCACCTTACGCGCCGTATCCGGGCCGAACACTTTCCTGCGCGACATCGTGCTCAGCACCATTCGCAACGACTTTTCCGGGCAGGCTCTGGTGTCGCCGCCCAACGGCGCCACAGAGCTGCAATTGCTGCAAACGCTGCGCTGGGACAAGGGCCTCGACGCTCAATTTTACGACGTGCAGCTGGCCAGCTCGCCTTCCTTTGCACCTGGCGTCATTTTACAAGAAAGAAATAACACCACGCTGGACAGTTTTAAAATGCCGCTTTTCCTGTCGAAAGGCGCCCCGTATTTCTGGCGCATACGCCCCGTCAACGCCTGCGGGGCGCACGAATGGAGTGACCCCTTCTTTTTTTCCACTTACGCCGAAAGTTGCGTGAAACGGGTGGCTGGCGACCTGCCCAAAAACCTGACTTCCAATGGCAAACCGACCATCCAGTCGCAGGTCACGGTAAACAGCGGCGGCATCATCAAAAATATGGAAGTCAGCCAGATCAAAGGTTACCACGAATACTTTAAGGACCTGGATGTACAGCTGATCAGCCCGCAGGGTACCTCTGTAACGTTGTGGTCGGCGAAATGCAGCAATTTCAACGGCTTTTTTAACCTGCGGCTGAACGACGAGGCCGGTGGCGCATTCCCCTGCCCGCCGCCGAACACCGGCCTGGCGTTCCGTCCGCAAAACCCCCTCTCCACTTTTTACGGAGAAAACTCCACGGGTACCTGGACGCTGCGGGTGAGCGACACGGAATTCGGCGGCGGCGGCACTTTCGAAGTATTCTCGCTGGAATTTTGCTCCGAAGTGGCCCTGGCGCCGCCCTACTTAGTCAACAACAACCCACTGGTGATCGAACCGGGCAACAATAAGTTTATTACTTCCGACCTGCTGCTGGTGGAAGACCCGAATAACACCCACGCCCAACTGACCTTTACCCTGCTGACCGTGCCGAAAAAAGGCCTGCTCACCCGCACTGGCGCCGGCACATTGCAACCCGGCGCCCAGTTCACCCAGGCCGATATTGATAACGGTACGCTGCGGTACTACGACTACGGCACGAACAGCGGCCCCGATGGATTTTATTTCATGGTCACCGATGGCGAGGGCGGATTTTTCGGTACGCCGCAATTCGTGATCCAGCCGCTTTCCACCGGCACGGATGAGCCAGGTGGCGCTGCGTTCGGTTTCCGGCTTTTCCCTAACCCGGCCGGCGATGCCGTTTGGGTGGCGTTCGAACGGCCGGTAAGCTCTGATATGCGGGTGGCCGTATTCAATACTGCCGGGCAGTTGGTGCAGGAAGGACGGCTGGCGGCAGGTGCGGATCGGATGCGGTTGACGACGGCAGGCTTGCCGCGAGGAATGTATTTTGTGCTGGTTGGGGGCGTGATGCAGAAGCTGGTGGTGAAGTAACGCGAACGGTTCGTTCGCGTAAAAATTTGTTTCCTTCAAAATAAGGAATGAACAAATTTTTACGCGAACGAACCGTTCGCGTTACCCGTCGCGTTACCTTTGCCCGGTTTTAAAAAATCGCGCTTATGGCAGCAAAAGGGAAAGGAAAACCCGTTCCCCGGATCAATCCGGAAAAATCCGCTTCAAGACCCGCCAAACCGACTCCGCAGAAGGAACGCCGGACGCCCAATCTGGCCGCCACGTTTCAACCCGGTTTCTGGCGGCAGCACTGGCTGCCGGCGTTGTTGCTGGTGGCGGCAGCTTTTGCCCTTTACGCGGCTGCGCTTCGTTTCGGTTACGTGCTCGACGACCAGATGGTGTTTTGGCAGAATGTCTATGTGCAAAAGGGCTTTGCCGGCATCCGCGATATTTTTGGTTACGACAGTTTTATGGGGTATTTCCAAAAAAAGGAAAACCTGATGCTGCTGGAAGGCGGCCGCTACCGGCCTTTATCGCTGGCTACTTTTGCCATGGAGGTCGGTATTTTCGGGAATGGCCGTCCGAATATCAGCCACTTCATCAACATACTGTTTTACGGTCTGACGGGGGTGCTGTTGTACCGCATTCTACTGGGCTTGTTTCCATTGAAAGAAGGCAGCCGCTGGTACTTTAGCGTACCTTTTATTGCTGCCTTGTTGTTTGTCCTGCATCCCTTGCACTCCGAGGCCGTGGCCAATATCAAAGGCCGCGACGAGATACTGGCCCTCTTGTGCAGCCTTGGTGCCCTTTACGCTACATTGAAATATTTCGACACCAGCCGTTCCCTGTGGCTATGGGCTTCCGGCGTACTGTTGTTGTTGGGGTTGTTCAGTAAAGAAAATGCGCTCACCTTTCTGGCGGTCATTCCGCTCACCGTCTGGTTTTTCACCAAGGCGCCGCTCAACCGGATTGCAACATCCGCCATACCCCTGGCGATCGCCGCTTTTGTGTTTATTATTGTCCGGTACAAAGCACTTGGTTTTATGCTCGACCACGGCAGGGCGGTGAACGACCTAATGAACAACCCTTTCCTGGGCTTGAATGCGGGTCAGAAACTGGCTACTATTTTCCTGACGCTGGGCTGGTACGTCAAACTGATGTTCTGGCCTTACCCGCTGACGCATGATTACTACCCCTATCATGTTCCGGTAGTCGACTGGGCCGACTGGCGGGCGCTCGGCTCGCTCGCCTTGTATCTTGGCATGGGGATATGGGCCGTACTGAACCTGCGGAAACGCAGCGTGCCTGCTTATGCCATACTGTTTTTTCTGCTCACTATCAGCATCGTGTCCAACCTGTTCGTTTCGGTGGGTACATTTATGAACGAACGTTTCGTTTTCATGCCATCCGTGGGTTTTTGTCTGCTGGCAGCCTGGTTTTTGGCCCGAAAACTGCCGGATTGGCTGAAGGAACAACCCGACCGCCCGTACGTGCTCGGCGCCGGCGTACTGGCTATCGCGGCGGGGCTTTTCGGCTGGATCACGATCAACCGCGTGCCCGACTGGAAAGACGCCCTCTCGCTCAACACCTCCGCCGTTCGAAATTCCTCCGGCAGCGCCCGCTCGCATTGTTTTTACGTGACGGCCCTTTATGAAAACAAATACCTGAAAACAAAAGACCCCGCTGAAAAAAAAGCCCTGGTGGATACCATGGAATACCATATCAACCGTTCCCTGGAAATCAATCCCGACTATGGGTCCGCCCAGGTAATGCTCGGCGCTATCGCGGCTGCCCGTTTCGAACAGGATAAGCAGATGGACAAACTGTTTAACACGTTCGGCGATCTGATGGAAAAAATCCCGAATAATGCCAATTTCCGTCCGTTTTTTGACAAATACATCGACTATCTGGCCAAAAACGGCGGCAACCCAAACAAGATCAACGCATTTTGCTACCGGATTGGCTATGAGCATTTTTACAAACAAAAGCAGGATACCAAAAATGCGCTGGCAGTACTCGAACTGGCATTGCCCACTCAGTTTGAAGACGAACGGGTGCTGAATGCCCTGGCCGAAATTTACGGCGCCACCGGCAATACCGCCAAAGCCGCTGAAATGCGGGGGCGCGCGGAAGCGTCGGCAAAGATTTTGTACCGGTAAAGAGGTTAACGGGTTGCGGGTTGGCGGGTTAACGGGTTGGCGGGTTACGGGGGCGGAAGAATGTTCAAAAATCTGTGTCGAAAACAAAACTTAAAGTGCACGATAATTTGATTTTCAGTGTTTTAAAAATAAAATTGAGGAAATAAACACTGTATTTTGAACAGTCCCGTTAACGGGTTTGTCTCCGCGCCCGGTCAACCCGCCAACCCGCCAACCCGCCAACCCGCCAACCCGCAACCCGCCAACCCGTTAACCCGCCAACCCGCAACCCGCCAACCCGCCAACCCGCCAACCCGCAACCCGCCAACCTTCTAAGATGAAAGTAACCGAACATTTCTCCAAAGCGAAGGGCAAGACCCTTATCTCTTTCGAAGTGCTGCCCCCCCTGAAGGGCGGCAGCATGCAGGCCATTTTCAATACGTTGGACCGGCTGATGGAATTCAAGCCGCCCTTTATTGACGTCACCTACCACCGGGAAGAGTTCATTTATAAGGTGCGTCCTTCGGGGTATTACGAAAAAACATCGATCCGCAAACGTCCGGGTACGGTTGGCATTTGTGCCGCCATCATGCACCGGTATAAAGTGGATGCCGTTCCGCACCTGATCTGCGGCGGCTTCTCGGTAGAAGAAACGGAAAACGCCCTGATCGATCTCAACTTCCTGGGCATCAACAACGTACTGACTCTGCGCGGCGACGCGCGCCAGTTCGAAGAAAAATTTGTGCCCCACGAATACGGTCATAAATATGCTGTCGACCTCGTGCGTCAGGTGGTGGACATGAATGAAGGCCGTTATCTGGACGCCAATATTACGAAAGGGGAAAAAACAGATTTCTGTATCGGCGTTGCCGGCTATCCGGAAAAACACTTCGAGGCGCCCAACTTCGACACCGATCTTCTGTTCACCAAAATGAAAGTAGAAGCCGGCGCCCGTTACATCGTTACCCAGATGTTTTTTGACAACCGGAAATATTTCGACTACGTGGATGCCTGTCGCAAAGCCGGCATCGAAGTACCGATTGTACCCGGCCTGAAGCCCCTGACGAAACGATATCAGCTCAACTCCATACCGCGCAAGTTTTTCGTCAATATGCCGAACGATCTGGTCCGCGAAGCCTTGAAAGCCAGTACCGACGAAGCCGTACGGGAAGTCGGGATCGAATGGTGTATCCAGCAATCGAAAGAACTGAAAGCTGCCGGTGTGCCCTGCCTGCACTACTACACCATGGGCGATGCGGAAACGGTAAGACGGATTGCGGAGGCGGTGGCGTGAAGCGGTGGACGGTGGACGGTGGAGGGTAGACGGTGGACGGTTCTCTCGGGAATGTTCAGAAAAGTGTGTCAAAACCAAAATTTAAAGTACACAATAATTTGATTTTCAGTGTTTTAAAAATAAAATTGAGGAAATAAACACTGTATTTTGAACAGTCCCGTTCTCTCGTTCCATCTTTACTGCCTACCGTCCACCGTCTACCGTCCACCGTCCACCGTCCACCGTACTTTGTCCGTTTCAGGCAATTCACCGCCACGTTCGGCGTTGTATTTTCGTTTTCCAAAAATTCCGCTGAATTTGCGGGCGCAATACGGCCTGAACTGAATTTATGAGAAAACTATTATTTACCCTGATGTTCCTGACCGGCCTGAAGTTGGCGGCGCAGGACCCCATTTTTTCGCAGTTTTACGCGGCGCCCCTGCAGATCAATCCCGCTTTTGCCGGCAGCGGCTACGCACCGCGCATCGGCACGGCCTACCGCAATCAGTGGACGGGTTTCAACAATGCCTACCGCACCTATTCCGCTTATTACGATCAAAACCTCGACCGGCTCAACAGTGGTATCGGCTTCAACCTGGAGGGCGACGACGCCGGCAACGGCATCCTGCGCACCATGCGATTTTCGGCGCTGTATGCCTACCGCTTAAAAATAAACGACGATCTGGGCGTTAAAATCGGCGTGGAAGCCGGTTTCCAGCAAACGGCCATCGATTGGGATCAGCTGGTATTCCCCGACCAGTTGGATCCCATCAACGGGCCGGTGATCACCACTTCGGAACAACGGCCCGATCAGCTGAGCAAAACGGTGTTCGATGTTTCCTCCGGCCTGCTGCTGCTGAATCCCCGTTTCTGGCTGGGCGTGTCCATCAAACACCTGAATGCGCCCAACCAAAGTTATCTTCTGATCAACGACAACCTGTCGAGGGGCCTGCCTTTGCGCTACGCCCTGCATGGCGGAACGGAGCTCACTGTTAAGGAAGGCAATAAACTGCAAGCTGCCTCGTTTATCTCCCCGAATTTTTTGTTTTTGTTGCAGGGGCCGTATAAGCAATTGAACGTGGGAGCTTACGCGGCTATCGGGCCGGTTTTTGGCGGAGCCTGGTACCGGCACACCTTTCGGAATGCCGATGCCGCGATCCTGATGATCGGAGTACGGCAGGATATGTTCAAGATCGGCCTGAGTTACGACCTTACCATATCCGGTTTGTCCGGGCAGGCAGGCGGAACGTACGAACTGACGATGGGCATTTTCTTCGACAAAGGCAAGAAGAAACCGCATGACCTGAACGATTGCACCCGGATGTTCCATTGAGGTGAAGGGTTTATGGGGGGGTAGAGGGTTTATGAGGGTTTATGAGGTTTAGAGGGTTTATGAGGTTTAGAGGGTTTATGAGGTTTAGAGGGTTTAGAGGGTTTAGAAAGCAGGTCATTGAGTCAATGGAAAGCCTGCTGATTTTGATTAAAAAAACGCACATTCGTTAAATTTGGCGGTAGCCAGATATTGAAATGTTTAATTTGCCTACATTTGCTGCTCATTTTTCAAAACCTGCTATTTAATACGATGAAAAAAACACTCATTCACGGGTTAACCTTGCTGCTGCTGGGCCTTTTGGTGGCGAGCTGCGGTCGCAAAACCGAGCGTTCCTCCACCACCAACTGGAAATACAACGACCAAAAGTGGGGTGGCTTTGAAAAATTGGACTACGAAGGCCAGGCCACGGGTCCGAACCTCGTACTCGTCGAGGGCGGTACCTTTACCCAGGGTCTGACCGATCAGGACGTGACGTACGAATGGAACAACGTGCCGCGCCGCGTCACGGTTTCTTCTTTCTACATGGACGAAACGGAAGTGGCCAATATCGACTACCGCGAATACCTTTTCTGGGTGCTCAACACCTGGGGCGCTACTTACCCCGAGGTCTGGAAACGCGCGCTGCCCGATACGCTCGTATGGCGCGAGGAACTGGCTTACAATGAACCCCTGGTGGAAACCTATTTCCGCCACCCGGCTTACGACGACTATCCCGTCGTGGGCGTCAACTGGCTCCAGGCCAACGAATACTGCAAATGGCGTACCGACCGTGTGAACGAAATGATCCTGGTCGAACGCGGTATCCTGGACAATACGCCCGACCAGAAAAATGAAAATAACTTCAATACTGAAGCCTACCTGGTGGGTCAGTACGAAGGTTCGGTGCGCAAAAATCTGCCCGACCGCCGTACCGGTGGCGAACGCCACGTACGCCTGGAAGACGGTATCCTGCTGCCGACCTACCGCCTGCCGACGGAAGCCGAATGGGAATACGCCGCGCTCTCGCTGCTGGGCAACCAAGCTACCAGCAAAGACGAACTGATCACTGACCGCCGGATTTATCCGTGGGATGGCAACACGGTTCGTTACCAGAAGCGCAATCGCTACCAGGGTAAAATGCTGGCCAACTTCAAGCGCAGCGGTGGCGACTACGGCGGTATGGCCGGCGCCCTGAACGACAAAGCATTCACGCCCGCTCCCGTACGCTCCAACTGGCCGAACGATTATGGCCTGTACAACATGGCTGGCAACGTGAACGAATGGACCGCCGACCTGTTCCGCCCGCTCACCTCCACCGACCTGGTCGACGTGGAAAACATGGAACTCAACCCCTATCGCGGCAACGTCTTTATGACGAAAAAACTGGACCCGGAAACCGGCGCGCCGATGCCGAAAGACAGCTTGGGCCGCCTGACCTACGAATTGATGGACACCACCCAAACAGCCCTTCGCGACAACTACAAGCGCCCCGAAGTGTATAACTATCTCGACGGCGACAACGAGTCGGAAGTGGAATATCGCTACGGTATCAGCACCCTTATCAGCGACAAAGCCCGCGTCATCAAAGGCGGTTCCTGGGCAGATCGCGCCTGGTGGCTGTCGCCCGGCGCCCGCCGTTTCCTGGAGGAAGACAAAGCCAGCAAGGCGCTTGGTTTCCGCTGCGCGATGACCCGCACGGGATCGCCGACCGGCAACAACGAACCCGCCGGCAACCAGTTTAAAGTAAAGAAAAAATCGGTAAAACGCCGCTACAAGTAATTTACTGCAACGGCTGTTAAGTAAAAAAACAGGAGCCATCCCAATGCGGGATGGCTCCTGTTTTTTTACTTCAAATAGAGCGGTTTATGCTAAACAATACCCACCTTTGCTTTCTTTCCAAACCGGCTTTTGCATTTGCCTCGCCATGGTTTCTTTAGAAAAACTGTACTCCATATACCGGCAACACCCGGTTGTTTGCACCGATACGCGCCGGCTGACGCCCGGCTGCCTTTTTTTTGCCCTTAAAGGAGAAAATTTTGATGGCAACCGCTTTGCCGGCAAGGCCCTCGAAGGTGGCGCGGCATACGCCGTGGTCGATGACCCCGCTCTCCGCGAAACGGATGGCTGCCTGGTAGTAGACGACGTCCTGACTGCGCTTCAGCATTTGGCAACCCTGCACCGCAGGCAGTTCGACATTCCGCTGATTGCCATTGGCGGCTCCAATGGCAAAACCACCACTAAAGAACTGGTGTCGGCGGTGCTGGGCAGCCATTATCCCTGCCATTACACGCAAGGCAATCTCAACAACCATATCGGCGTACCGCTCACCCTGCTGGCCATGCCGGCCGATACCGAGGTGGCCGTGATTGAGATGGGTACCAATCAGCCGGGCGATATAGACCTGCTGTGCCGCATTGCGCTACCCACCCACGGGTTGCTCACAAACATAGGTAAAGAACACCTGGAAGGTTTCGGCGACCTTCAGGGCGTAAAAAAGGCCGAGGGCGAACTGTTTCGCTATCTGGCCCGGCATCACGGCTGCGTTTTTATCAATACGGCTGAAAAATACCTTTCCGCCATGGCCCGAAGCAACCGGATAAAAGTCTTTTACTCCGCCAGCGATACGCTTCAGGCCCAGGACAGCATCATCGATATTCGTCTGGAGGCGGAAACGCCCTTTGTTAAAGTGGCTTTTTTATCGGAGGATAACGAGCCGGTGGCGGTACAAAGCCAACTGATCGGGCGGCATAATTTTCACAACATTATGACCGCGGTAGCGCTGGGCGTGTATTTTAAAGTGCCGGCGGCAAAAATTAAATCTGCGCTGGAAGCCTACCGCCCCGCTAATAACCGCTCGCAACTGCTGAAACATGGCTCCAATACTATTCTGCTTGATGCCTATAATGCCAACCCCACCAGTATGCGAGCCGCCCTTGAAACGCTGCGCGCCGTAAAAGCGCCCTCGAAGATGGCCATTATCGGCGACATGCTTGAACTTGGCGAACACAGCCGGCTGGAACACGAACAAATCCTGCGTTTTGCCGCCGGCTGCCGGTTCGGGCAACTGGTTGCGGTAGGCCCTGAGTTTGGCGCCTGCCATCCGGAAAAATTCAAGGCGTTGCATTTTCCCAATGCGTCTGCTGTGAGGGAATGGCTGGCACGGCAGACGTTCAATCATACCTTTATTTTGGTAAAAGCATCGCGGGGAATTCAACTGGAAAGGGCGATTGACGCCCTCCCTATTTCAAAATGACCCACTGAGCAATGACGATAACGACCCAATGACGACGACGTATGAAACACCGCTGGTTATCACTGGCAGCAGGGCCACTGCTTTTCGTTTTGATCGCTTTTGCGCCCACGCCTCCCGGTATGGCGCCGGCCGCCCAATATACCGCGGCCGTTGCCGCCTGGATGGCCGTGTGGTGGATCACCGAAGTGACGCACACCGCGGTCACGGCTTTGTTGCCATTGGTGTTGTTTCCGCTGGGGGGAGTGTTGCCCCTCAAAAGCGTATCGGTGGAGTTCGGCAACGAAATCATATTTCTTTTCCTGGCCGGATTTCTTTTCGGGCGTACCATCGAACGATGGAACCTGCACACGCGCATCGCCCTGAACATGGTGTTGTGGCTGGGCAGCAACCCCCCGCGTATGGTGTTGGGGTTTATGGTGGCCACGGGGTTTATTTCCATGTGGATATCCAATACTGCCACGGCAGTTATGATGACGCCGGTAGCAATTGCCGTGGGCAGCGGCTCGCTGATTGAACAGGAAGATGGTCCGCACAATTTTCATAAAGCCCTGATGCTGGGTGTGGCTTATGCTTGTTCCATAGGCGGCATGGCTACCATCGTGGGAACGCCGACAAACGCCATTTTTCTGGGTTTTGTGCGGCAAAATATGCAGGTGGAAGTTTCCTTTTGGCAGTGGTTTATTTTCGGACTGCCCTTTGCCGCCGTACTGTTATTGCTCTGCTGGTGGCTGTTGATCCGGCTTTTCCCCATGGGAAAGGATATCCACGGTAAGGATTACAGCGCGGTATTGCGCACCGAATTGAAAGCCCTGGGGCCGCTCTCTGCCCCGGAACAGCGCCTGATGTGGGTATTTGGGGCAGTTATTGCCGCCTGGATCAGCGGGTCGTTGTTTTGGTATGCATGGGTTCCCAATTGCAACGACACCGTTGTGGCCCTTACGGGCGCCATGTTGCTGTTTTTTCTGCCGTCGAGTAATGCCCGTCGTGATCAGCCCTTGCTCGATTGGGATAATGCCCAGAAAATTCAGTGGGGTGTACTCCTGTTTTTTGGCGGGGGGCTCGCCCTGGCCAAAGGTTTCGATCAGAGCGGCCTGGCCAAATGGATGGGCGCCCAAATGGAAAGTCTTGACACGCTACCCATGGTACTTATCCTGCTGGTGGTGTTGTCGATGGTGACTTTGTTGAGCGAACTGGCGTCCAATATCGCCACGGCTTCCATGATGATGCCGGTGTTGGCGGTATTGGCAAAAGCCGTGGGCGCCGATCCTTTCGGCCTGTTGCTCAGCGCGGCAATGGCCGCGTCGTTCGGGTTCGGGCTGCCGGTAGCGACGGCGCCGAATACCATCGTATTCAGTTCCGGCCATTTACATACGCGGGATATGGCGCGGGCCGGCTTTTTACTGGATGTCATCGCCATTTTACTGTTACTCGTTTTTATTTATTTCTTTTTGCCGTTGGTATGGGGAATTCGTATGTAAATAACATACGACTTATCGATTTTTAAACCGGCCGAATTAATCAAAATTGCGAAATTAGCAGCCAAAGCAACTATTGATTACACTCTTTGTCCCCTTATCGCGCGGCATAAACCCTGCCCTTACTGAACATGACCAGAAAAATAATATTCGTCATCGGGTATATGCTTATATTGCTTTT
>CALEYM010000062.1 GCA_937926185.1 uncultured Bacteroidota bacterium
GGAGGGGCAGCGCCCCGGAGATTGTTTCGGGGCGTTGCCCCTCCACGAAATACAATATCGCATTTTGCTACAAATATTACGGGGCGCTGCCCCTACCTAAATAGTTACGACTGATCAACCTTCAATTGAGCGACCCCAAGTCGTAAGTCTCAAGTCGTCAGTCGTCAGTTGTCAACCTGGCCACGATAATCCCCGTTTGTCCCTTTTGCGACAGCACGTATTGCGTCAAGGGCTGGCCTGAAAGTACGACCCGCTTGCCCAATGAAGATGCGTGCAGCAGGTGAATGCGTCCGTTCTTTTTTACGGCAAATCCCTGGTGGGCGATATCGAGGTCGCGTTTGCCGGAGGTGAGGGCAATAATGTCGCCCTCGCGCAGCAGGTGTTCGATTTTGGCCACGCGATTTTGGGGAATGTAAAACCAGGTATGGCTGTTAAGCCGGTCTTCCGCCGCTTTCAGTGCACGCCTGGTGTCAGGGTTGCGGAGAGGCGGATATTTTTCAGGGCGGGCCGTCATATATCCGATTTTACTGCGGTAAATGACGCCGCCCAATTCCCGGGTAATATCCTGCAGGTAACCCAGTTTTTCGGCTTGCAGCAACCAGCCGGAGAAATAGTGAATCCGGGACGCGTAGCCTTTTACCGAGCCGCCCCAGTAGCGTAGTTGTTGTATGAAATGCTGGAGCGTATCGAAGCCTGGATTGGGCGTACGGGCCGCCAATGCAATGGCCAGGCTGTTTTCCATAAAAGTCCAGCAATCCAGTTCACGGAGGTTGATGATAAGTTGTTCTTCGGTACCCTGATCGAGGGTGCCGCGGACGTATGGAGCGCCCAGAAAAGAGCGGGCGACGGCCAGTGTTTGAACGGGAAGATCATGTTCGGCAGCGGCGATTTCCAGTTTTTGTTCAAAAATGGAAATATCCTGGGGATTTGTCTCTGTTGCAGGAAGCGGCGTATTCATCCCTGTTGCTGCCGGCAAGGTTGCCAGCGGCAAAGAGTCGCTCCCACTTGGGGGAATCCACAAAGCAAAGATGCCGGATAAGATTACAGCCGTTATTTTCACGAGACAATAGAAAACTTCGGGCTAAAATAATGCCACTCTTTTTGCTGTGCAAATCCGCGGGGTAAAAAAATGTTCCTATCCGGTGGTTGATTAAAAGACGCTATTTTCGCGCCTCAATTCCTATCTTTTTACGAAACAGGGTAAATCAAGCCAATTATGCCGCATCATCGTTGCCTCCCGGTACTTGTTTTTACCGCCCTTTGTTCGCTTGCGGCCACCGCTCAAAATTTCCGCATACAGGTGGCAGCTTATACCGATTCGGTGCCGTCGTCGTATTTCAAAGACCGGGGCGTAAACGGCGTTATCCCCAGCGTGGACGGAAACAACGTGTACCGCTATTTTTTCGGTTCCTATCCCACTCGTTTTGACGCGGAAAAAGCGCACAGTCAACTGATCGCCAAAGGATTCTCCTATGCTACCATCATCGACCTCGAAGAACAACGCGTATTGGGCAATCTCGACGCCTGCGCCTATTTTCCCGGCGGACCGGAATACGAGGCCTCGCCCGACAGCGTACGGCTCATCCTCTTCGATCTGGGCAAATCCCTGCTGACTGCCGATGCCAAAAAGACCCTCGACTGGGCTTATCAGCAGCTGCAAAAAAATCCGTCGTTGGAGATACGCATCCTGGGCTATACCGACGCCGCGGGCGCCGGCAAGGCCAATATAGAACTGGCTACCGAACGCGCCCGCGCCGCCCGCAATTACCTGGCCGACAAAGGCGTGCATGCCGAGCGCATGCTGCTGCGCGTGTTCGGCGAATCGGCCGCCGTACCTGCCGAGGGCGATACGGAATATGAAAGCGAGCTGGCGTATTTGCGCAAATATTTCCGGTCTGTGCTGATCGCTCTGGTGCAACCGTGATGTACCTGCCGTCCACCGTCTACCGTCCACCGTCCACCGTCCACCGTCGTCCATGACCAACGAACAATTCAAGGACTTTTCCCCTGCTATCCCCACCGATCCGGGTATTTACAAATTCCTGGACGCCGGGGGGGTAATCCTGTATGTGGGGAAAGCCAAGAACCTGCGCAACCGGCTAAACTCATATTTCGGCGATAAAAAATATATCACGGCCAAAACCAAGGCCCTGATCAAACACGCCGAACGCATAGAGTTCACGATTGTAGAGACGGAAACGGACGCGTTGCTGCTGGAAAATACGCTCATCAAGCAGCACCAACCGCGCTACAACGTGATGTTGAAAGATGAAAAGTCGCCATTGGTGTACATCTGTATCAAAAACGAGCGTTTCCCGCGGGTTTTTCTCACCCGCAAAACCATCCGCGACGGCTCTGCCTATTTCGGCCCTTACCTTTCCAAAATGCGCGTGGCCCAGATTACCGAACTGATCCGCAAACTGTTTCAACTGCGCACCTGCACGCTCAACCTAAGCGAAGACAATATCGCCAAAGGCAAATTCAAAGTCTGCCTGGAATACCACATCAAGAACTGCGCCGGGCCTTGCGTCGGTTATGAAGATGAAACGTCCTACAACCGGAAGATCGAACAGATCAAAAACATGTTGAAAGGCAATTTCAACGCGGTGAAAGCCCACCTGAAAGCGGAAATGCAACATTTCGCCGAAAACCTCCGGTTCGAGCAGGCGCAACTGATGAAAGACAAACTGGCGCTTTTTGAAGATTATCAGGGCAAAAGCACGGTGGTGAACCCCTCGATCCACGACGTGGACGTGTTTGCCATTGCCGGCGACGAAAAAGAAGCCTACGTCAACTATCTCAAAGTGGTGAACGGCGCCGTGATCCATACCTTCACCCTTACCCTCACCAAAAACCTCGACGAAGACCAGGAGACCCTGCTGGTATACGCCATTCAGGCGCTGCGCGAAAAATTCAACAGCGTTTCCCCGGAGATCATCGTGCCCTTTCCGGTTACTTTGCCCGGACTGATGGCTACGGTGCCCAAGATCGGCGACAAGAAAAAACTGCTCGAGTTGTCCGAAAAAAACGTGCAGTACCACCTCCTGCAACAAAGACGCGACGCCGCCAGCAAAACCGGTCGCCAAACCGCCGCCGAACGCATCCTCCGTACCCTGCAGGCCGACCTGCATATGAACGAAGCGCCCCTGCACATCGAGTGTTTCGACAACTCCAACATACACGGTACCAACCCCGTATCGAGCTGCGTGGTGTTCCGCAATGCCAAGCCCGCCAAACGCGATTACCGACACTACAACGTAAAAACCGTGGAAGGCCCCAACGATTTCGCGTCGATGGAGGAGGTGGTGTACCGCCGCTATAAACGCCTGCTGTCGGAAGCGCAGGATTTGCCCCAACTCATCATCATCGATGGCGGAAAAGGCCAGCTCAGCGCCGCGATGAAAAGCCTGCGTGCCCTCGGCCTCGAAGGCAAGGTCACGGTGATCGGCATCGCCAAAAAACTCGAAGAGATCTATTTCCCCGACGATCCCGTGCCGTTGCATATCAATAAAAAATCGGAATCGCTGAAACTCATCCAGCAGGCCCGCAATGAAGCCCACCGCTTCGCCATTACTTTTCACCGCGACCAACGCAGCCGGAATTTTCTGAAAACCGAACTGACCGAAATCCCCGGTATCGGCGCTAAAACGGCGGAAAAACTGCTGCAGCATTTCGGCTCGGTGGCACGGTTAAGGGACGCTGGGGCGGAAGAAGTGGTGCAGGTGGTTGGAAAAGCCGCGGCGGAAAAGGTGGCGGGGTATTTTTTGAATGATGAATGATGACATGGTATCGAAGTCCCGCCGGGTGGGGTTTTGGAGGTCAAACACGCATCATCCGCGTTTTGGCATTGTAAAAACCCAGGTTGCCGAACTCCGCCGGGCTCATCACCCGCCGTTCAAAAATTTCGGCCAGGGTATGCACCCGTTTCAGCAGGTCGATATTGCGGGCCAGCTGATTTTTGTGCTGGTCGTAATACAGGTTGTCTTCGAGGCCCACGCGCACGCCGCCGCCGCCGGCGATGGCCGCGGTGTTGGCGGCCAGTTGCTGGCGTCCGATGCCGCCGAAGGCCCAGTGGCTGCCGGACGGCAGTTGTTTCACCGCCAGGCCCATTTCGGCCAGGTCGGCCTGCATGCCGGCCAGGTTGCCGAAGATGAGGTTGAAATAATACGGCGGCCGCAGTATATTTTTCTGGATGAGGTAATGCGCATAATGGATCATGCCCAGGTCGAACACTTCCAGTTCGGGGTGCACGCCGTAGTCGTTCATTTTTTCGGCCAGGGCCTGGATCATGTCGGGGGCATTCACGCTGGCCTGCCGGGGAAAATTGAGCGAGCTGAGCGTCAGGCTGCCCATGTCGGGGTACAACTCTATGGCCTCGGAGCGTTTGGACAGTTCGTTGAAGTTCCGGCCACTCAGAGAGACGCAAAGCACGAGTTCGGGGCAGTAGCGGCGGATACCTTCCATGATGCGCCCGTAAATGTCTTTCCGGTAGCTGGGCGCGCCGCTCTCCTCGTCGCGGGCGTGCAGGTGCGCCGCGGTGATGCCGATCTCGCTGGCCGCCTGCACCTCTTCCACGATCTCAGATACCGATATGGGCACGTGCGGGGTCATGGCCTTGGTGGGCACCATGCCGGTTGGGGTAAAATTGATGATGAGTTTGTTCACTGTTTGTTGTATTTAAGGAAAAAGCCTGCAATGCTAACCATTTTTTCTGTACATCGTTTGTAAAACATTTAACTTGATTTTGTGTAAAAGCGGTTATTTTTGCTAAAAAATAAAAAGCATGGATGTAGTAAGCCTGCCACTTTTGTCTGATTACGAAATGGAACGCGGAAAACCTATGCCGAGTAAAATACACTATATGATCCGGATGCAGACATTCGTATTCCGATGGATGTAATATTTTCGACCCAGACAGCGCCTTTCCAATAATTTTCTTCCCGGCGGAAATCTCCTCATTATGTGCCATTTTTGCGGCACGTTATGGCCAAGACATCCAAAACAAAACGACAACCCGCGCCTCCGCGCCCGGCGCCGCCGCTAATTCCTGTTGAACCCGCCACCCGTTCGCCCTGGAACTGGCCGGCGCCCTGGTCGGTAGCCCTGGGGGTCGTTATTTCCGCCATAGTCCTGTACGTGCTGCGCCGGCATTTTATCGACATGCCCCTGGAGCGCGACGAATCGGCCTACGCCTACCTGGGCAAACGCCTGCTGGAAGGAGAGGTGCCCTACCGCGACTTTTACGAAATGAAGCCGCCGCTGTTGTTTGCCAGTTACGCGGCGCTCATCGCCCTGTTTGGCTACAGCGCGGCCGGTCTGCACTGGGCGGCGCTGGCGCTCGGTTTTTGGAACAGCGTGTGGGTGTATGCCATCGGCGCCCGCTTTTTCGGTTATTTTTACGGTTTTGTGGCCGGCCTGAGTTTTGTGCTGCTGATCGCCAATCCCTATACCACTGCCATGATTGCCGAATCGGAGCTGGTGCTCCTGGCATTTGTGTTGCCGGGACTGTATTGTTTGCTGCGCTGGGATTACGCGCAAAACGCCGGTAATCCGAAAAACGGATGGTGGCTGTTTTCCTGTGGATTTTTGCTCGCCTGCGGCGTATTGGTACGGCAAACCGGTATTTTTTTCTTCGGCCTTGTGGTTGCCTTACCCCTATTCGTTTTTTTCAGGCAAAAGCCCCGTTCCATGCCAAATTTGCTGAAATGGGCTGCCTGGGCCGCGGCAGGGGCCATTTTGCCGGCGGTTGGAACGCTGTTGTGGATAAACGCCCTGGGCGTATGGGATGAATTCTGGTTCTGGAACGTGGAATACGGCAGCGCCTACGCCTCTGCTTTGCGCCGGGAGGTCTGGATGAACGCCTTCGACCTGGCGCTCAGCACGGTGAGCCGGTCGGCGGAATGGTATTGGGCGCTGGCCGGACTCGGATTGCTTGCTTTACTGACGCCCCGGCTGCCGGGCCGCTACCGCATGTCCCTGGCGTTATTGGCCCTGCTGTCTTTCTGGTCGATCACGCCCGGCAAACGTTTCTACAACCATTACTGGCTGCAACTGCTGCCGGCGCTGGCCCTGCTCATCGCGGCTTTTTTTTACCAGTTGGAACAATGGATCGCCCGCGCGATACCCCGCATCAACTGGCGTCCGGTAATGGCGGGCCTGATGGCCGCGGTACTCCTGGCGCCGGTAGCCCGCAACAGTCCTACCTTGTTCAACGGCGACCATGACCGCATCCTGCGAACGATATTTCCCGGAAATCCATATCCCGAAGATAAAGTGCTGGCGCAGTTCATATCCGAACGAATACAAACCGAAGACCAGATCGCCATCCTGGGCTCGGAGCCGCAGTACTACGTGTACCTCGATAAAAAAGCCCCGTCCAAACACTTTTACATGGCCTTTACCATGCGACCCATTCCCCAAAGCGAAGGCTGGCAACAGGAGGCGCTGGATTCAATTATAAGTCAAAAACCGCGCTATATCGTGTTTAACTTCGTGGAATACTCCTGGATGCCGAAGAAAGATTCGAAGATGATACTCTACAACGGTGCATACCGGTTTACACGCGAGCACTACCGCCCCATTGCCTGGGCCGATATGATGAGCCTGACCGAAACGAAATACGTGCTGAACGAAGCGGAAGCCCTGCGCTACCAACCCGCCGGCAAACGATATGTGACGGTGTACGAACGAAATGATAAACCGCTCCAAACCCAATGATCCGAACCGTAAATACTACACACCTTGACGGCGTCCGAGTTTAAAAAACCCACTTTGCTGCAATTCCCGACCAACGGTTCCCGGGCTACCGGCTACCTGACCGTGGCGGCCGCGCAAGAGAGCATCCCCTTCGAGATCAAGCGGGTATTCTGGACGTATTTTACGCCCAACGAAGTCACCCGAGGCCGGCATGCCCACCACCGCACCGAAATGGCGATCATTGCCGTACACGGCCGTATCCGGCTGACGGCAGAGCTGCTGTCCGGTGAAAAATTTGAATTTATCCTCGACAAGCCCACCGAAGGCGTCTATCTGCCGCCCTTGTGCTGGCACGTGATGGAATACTCGCACGACGCCGTGCAAATGGTGCTGGCCAGCACCGATTATTCGCCGGCCGATTATATCCGGAATTACCGGGAGTTTAAGAAGTTGATTTGTTGATTTGAGCGACAAGCGCAGGGCCCTCAAATCAAAAAATCAACAAATCAACAATGAGTAATCTGATCCCGTTCTATTCCTTCGCCCCTGCCCACCAGGCCATTCGGGACGAGGTTCTGGAAGCAATGACCCGGTGTTATGACAGTAACTGGTACGTGCTGGGCGAACAGGTGCAACAGTTCGAAACGGAGTATGCAGGCTGGAACGGCGTCCGGCACGCGGTGGGTGTGGCGTCCGGGCTCGACGCCCTGCATATTGCCATGAAAGCGCTGGGCATTGGTCCGGGGCAGGAGGTCATCGTTGCGTCAAATGCTTATATCGCCTGCTGGCTGGCTATTGCCGCCACCGGGGCAACCATCGTGCCGGTAGAACCCGATGCCGGCATGTGTAACATAGACCCCCGCGCGGTAGCCGCGGCGCTGAGCCCCCGCACGGCCGCCGTAATGCCCGTACACTTGTTCGGACAAGCCTGCAACATGCAGCCGCTGCTGGCGCTGGCCGAAGAGCACGGCTTTTTTATCGTGGAAGACAATGCCCAGGCGCACGGCGCGCGCTGCGGCGGCCGCCTCACCGGCAGCATGGGCCACATCAATGCCACCAGTTTTTATCCCACCAAAAATCTCGGCGCCCTCGGCGACGGCGGCGCCATCACCACGAACGACGACGGGCTGGCGCGTTTCGCGCGGGCTTTCCGCAATTACGGCTCGGAAAAAAAATATTACAACGAATACGCCGGCCTGAACTCCCGTCTCGACGAGATACAAGCCGCCGTTCTGCGCGTCAAATTGAAATACCTGGATGAATGGAACCGTCAACGGAATGAACTGGCTCAACTTTACCTGAAAAACCTGCAGGGGCTGGATGGCCTGAAATTACCTCAAATTGCACCGGATTGTACCCACGTTTGGCATATCTTCGTGGCGCAATGCGAAAACCGGGACACGCTGCAAGACCATCTGGCCAAACGAGGTATTCAAACCATGATACACTACCCGGCGCCGCCGCACCTCCAAAAGGCATTCGTACACCTGGGTTTCCGGCAAGGGCAATTCCCCATCGCCGAACGCCTGGCCCGCCACAGCCTCAGCCTGCCCCTGTTCCCGGGAATGACGGCAGAGCAGGTGGAAAGGGTGTGTGAAGCAATTAAAGAAGGTTTAAGGAGTTAAACCATTATTCAATCCTACTGTTTATGCCACCATCACATTCATGACTATGGACTGGTTAATTTATACGCTGATCACCCTGGCCGCTTACGCCGGCATGGAATTCATGGCCTGGTTTACGCACAAATACCTGATGCATGGCTGGTTGTGGAGCTGGCATGAGGACCATCACAAGCCCCGTCACGAGAAGGAGGGTTTTTTTGAAAAAAATGACCGCTTTTTTCTGGTGTTTGCCATTCCCAGCATGATCTGTTACATGATCGGCGGCCTGACCCCACATTTCTGGGTGTTGTTCATTGGCGTCGGCATTTCCCTGTACGGCCTCACTTACTTTCTCATTCACGACGTGTACATCCACCGGCGTTTTAACTGGTTCCGGCAGTTGGACAGCGAATACTCCCGCGCCATCCTGCGCGCGCATGGCGCCCATCACGCCAAAACCACCAGGGAAGACGGCGAGTCGTTCGGGCTGCTGATCGTAAGCCGGAAATATTTCAAGAAGCGCAGTACCTGGAAAAACGCGGCAGAACAGGAGACGGTAGCACGGGGCGGTTAAAAGGGCTCCCAGTCGTCGCCCAAACCCTCCGACGGGCGCCAAAAAAGCGTTTTAAACTCGACCACCCGGTCGTTTTCAACTACTACGCCTTCCGCTTCGAGCAATTCCTGCATCAGGGTAGGCGTGGCAAAGTGATGCCTGCCCGAAAGTTCCCCCTTGCGGTTCACCACGCGGTGCGCGGGCACGCCGTCGCCGGGCACACAGTTGTTCAGTGCCCAGCCGACCATGCGGGAGGCGCCCAGCGCTAAAAAATCGGCTATGGCGCCGTAGGTGGTAACCCGGCCCCTGGGCACCTGTCTGGCGACAGCATAGACGAGGTCGTAATAGGTAGGATGCATAATGTTACTTTTGATACCTTCGCGGCTTGCCTTCCATTTCACCATAAAGGTA
>CALEYM010000063.1 GCA_937926185.1 uncultured Bacteroidota bacterium
ACCTTTGTTTTTGGAATATTTCAACCATATTCTTTTTTCGAAGTCGTACACAAAGCCTTCCGCAATATCATTTCTAAAAAAAATTGTAAATAATACGGGAAAATGCCGGAAATATTCAAAATTTAACCGTTCAAATTATCTTAAAATGAAAACAATACTCACCGGTACGCTGCTGCTCATTTGCACCCTCACCTTTGGTCAGGACTACAGAACCAGGTACCTTTCCACTCACCGCACCAGCGTCACATCCCCATCCAGTTTTATCCTGAGCCCGCCTTTAAATAACGCTTCGACGTAGTATACAAAAACCGCCGGATTCAGGGGTTCCCCTTTATAGGCGCCGTCCCACCAGCCGTCCGAATCGCTTTGTTCAAAGTCGTCCCGCGCGAATACCATGTTTCCCCAGCGGTTGTACACTCTGAAAACGAGTACGCGCTCCAGGTTGCTGCTGCCGAAGACGCGGAACACCGCGTTCTCGCCGTTGGAGGACGGCTCAAATACATTTGGAACGTATAACTCGCAGGGCGCTATCCGCACGACGGCAGGCAGCATTACGCTGTCGATACAAACGCCGTCCCAGGAGGCGATTAGTTTCACGGCGTGTTCGCCCTGGTCAAAAATTTTATCCGGATTTTGTTCAAAAGACTCCGCGCCGTCGGCGAAGACCCAATGCCAGCGGTTCACGTTGCGGGAGGTGTCGGTAAATTGAACCTCCAGGCCGGGGCAGCCCTCCGCGGGATCGGCGTAAAATCCGACGATAGGTTTCGGACGCACCGGGATATCTTTTTCCAGCGTATTGGTGCAGCCGTTCCAGTCTACCACCGTCAGTCGTGCCGTGTACACCGCGTCGCCGCCGGCAAAACGGTGTACGCCGTGGTAGCGGCTGCTGTCGACGGCGCCGTCGCTGTACTCCCAGTAATAGGCGAAAAGGTTTTTGGGCGATTTATTTTCAAAAAAAACGTCCAGGCCTTCACAACCGAAAGGCGGCGCTTCAAAGGCTACTGACGGTTCGTCAAGGGTGGTGATCGAATGTTGTATCGTGTCGAATCCGCAGCCCGCGGTTACGCGCAAAACGATGTCGTACGTCGTATTGGGTTTTGAAAAAGAAAAAACCGGGTTGGGGTCGTTGGACACACCCTCGTCGCCGAACGTCCACTGCAAACTGACCGGGACCGGCGTAGAGGCATCGTGAAACTGAACCGGCGCGTTGGTGCAAACGAGCGCCTTATCTATCTCAAAAAAAGCTTCGATGCCGGGCGGGATCACCGTCACGGTGTCGGTCCACTCTGACACTCCACATTCATTGATTACCTTTTGGTAAAGCAGGTAGGTTTCAATTTGTTTATCGGCATAAAACGTTCGGGTGAAGGCGCTGAAACAGGTATCGAGGCTGAAACCGTCGGATATGACGAGCTGGCAGGAGTCGGGATTGCCGGCAGCGCGGTTGGTAACGATTACCGTATGCGGCGAACAACCTGTATCGATGGAATCCAGTCCCAGTTCGGCGCGCGGATTAGGATTGACCACGATGTCGAGCGAATCGGCGTTTATGCCGCAAATATTCGTTAGCGAATAAACCACCCGGTACGTTCTTATGCCGGTCGAATCATTGGCAAATACGATGGAATCAGCGGGCGCCCAGGCGCCGGTACTATCGGGGTCGGCCCCCGAAAAGTTCCATAGGTACTGCACATCCGGTCTTATCGCACTACCCGGCGTAAACGCTACGGAAAGGGGCGGACACCCTTCCGTGGCGCTGGCCGAGAATATTGCCGGGGGTGGAGGCGCGGTTACCGTAAAAGGCAGGGTCAGGGTATCTGAGCAAGCGCCCAGATGCGCGATTTGTACCAGTACGTGATCGCCTTCTGCCAGGCTGTCGAATGGCGGCTGGCCGGCATTGGCGCCGTCGATCTGCCAGGTATTAGCATCGGCGGCAGAGTCATTTATATTTACATCGATCGCGTTGCCGGTACAAAGCGGCGATTTCAGCGAGGCTGCCGCGAGCGGTATGATGATATCGAGTTGTATCGTCGTGTCGGCCGAACATGTGCCGTCGGTCACGGTATAGGTCAGCGATACGGGGTAAGGCCCCGGGTAAGCAGCGAAGAAAAACCGGTCGTTTTGTATACACCCGGTGCAGGCGGGACTGGTCCAAACGCCGTTTCCCGGCACACCCGTCAGGAGTACGGATGTCAGGCCCGGGCATACCGCCAGATCGCCGGCAGCGGCGGTCACCACCTTAACATACAGTCCGATCGTATCCTGCGTTTCACAGGAGCTGCCTTCCGCGTACACCGCCCTGATGGTCACGTCGCCTTCCTGTTGCGGATGGAAAATCCCGCCGGTGATGCCGGCGCCGTACCAGTTTACGTCGTTTGGATTGGCCATCAGAGTAACTGGCCCGTTGCCGGAACAGATTGTGTCTCCGTTTTGAGGGCTGACGATCAGCACGTTTTGTTTTGCCTTGAGGACAAATGTATCTCTTGCCGGCTCTATATGGCAGGCGCCCGCATCGAGGGTGGCCGTTACGAAGTAGGTTCCCGCGGTGTCCAGCAATATATGGCCGTTGCCGGTCGGTTGCCCGTTGACCATGACGGTAGCGTTTGCCGGCCCGACAAGCGGCTTGTAATCGAAGGGCGCACATTCGTCGGTTTGCGGCTGCAAGGTAAGGGTTGGAACCCCGCGCACGACGATCCGGACTTCGTCGCTGGTTTCGCAGTTGGTGTTTCTTTGATAATAGGCTGTTATTGTAAAGACACCGGAATCTGCCGGGTTAAAAAATACCTGACCGCTGGTATCCATGCTTACCGGACCCGTCCATTCCACAACGGATTGATCGGCGAACAACGGTATCGGGTGGGCGCCCTGGCACACCGTGTCGAGGTCGGCCGGGGCGGTAATGCGCACCTGGGTTGGCGTATCCACTATAAAAACGTCTGTTCTCATCTGGTTCCCACAGATGTTGTGCAGTTGGGCGGTCACTGTATGTTGTCCAATACCAAGTGGAAAAGGGAAATCTTGCACAACGGCGCCATTCACTGTGTAGGTGGCATTAGGGTTTTTCGGTGAGGGCGTATAGGAGAGCGTATCACAAACGGTCGGCTGGTGGTTCAGGGTCAGCGCCTCGTCGTTCACGGCGTATACCGTGAAGGCAACTTCATCGGGGGCGTCGCAGCCGTTATTGACGGTCAATGTAAAGGTATAGGTACCGGATTGGAAAATCCGCACCCGGACGACAGTCGTGTCGAGCGGCGTCTCGAATATTGCCCCGCCCGATTGGTTCCAGGAGTACGTCGTTTCATTTTTGGAAGGTGTGCCGCCGTCCAACACCAATGTTCCTCCCCCGCTGCCCGGCAGCCCAATACACAGGGTGTCGTTGACGAGGGCGCCGGAAAGGACGTTTATGCCCGCAACAGCGGAATCGAGCACCACGATCGGGTAAACAGTGGTGTCGTTCCGGCAAACCGGCACGCTTTCAATGGCCACCAGGGTCACAAAATAGGTATCGGCGTGATCGAAAGTAAAAACAGGCGATACCAGCGTACTCATGGAATTATCGGGGAAAGTCCACTTGTATTGAAAGGAATTATCGTTTGCCGGGCAAATATTGGGCGCAAAAGTTACCGGGGTACCCACGCAGGGCACCGATGGGTTGGCCGTGGCTGTCACCCGGGGCGGAATTTTGTAGGTCAGGATTTTGGATACGTTCTCCGGTTGCAGGTTGGTATAATTGGCAAAAACGCTGATCTGGTAGCAAAATCCGGTAATGGCCGCACTCACGTCGCAGCTGTAGTTCCGGCACTCGCTGCAAAACTGGTAAGTGCTGTATTGGTGGGAAAGCACGAGCGGCTGGCCGGGGAAAATGGAAACGATGCCGGAGCCATCGCCCCAGTCCAGTTTTATTTCCTGGATGATCCCGTTCGGGTTGGGAGTAATCTGTATGGTAACGATGCTGTCGGTGCAACACCGTACTTCCGAGCCGTTCAGTACTGTAACTTGAATCGTCTGGGCGGGTAGAAGAAAGGAAAGCAGGGAAAAGAAGAAAAAAGGTAAGAAGTGTTTCATTTTTTGTGCATTTGAAGTTTAGCACTACAAATATACAAAAAACATTGCCCGTATCAAGTGTGTCTCGCTCCGTCAAGCCTTCAGCATGGCCGGGCATTTTCACCCTCTTATCTTTTTAATGAGCGCTTTTAGTTCGCCAAAGTTGCCTTCTCCTCTTTTATAACCTCCGTTGTCAACTCCTCATCCAGTTTAAGCGCCTCCGGCAATCCCCGTTTTTTTCCGCTCAGGTAAGAATACATGGCCGGAATAACGAAGAGGGTAAGGATCAGCGAGAAAAGCAGGCCGCCCACCACCACCACGCCCAGCGGAATACGCGAAGTTGCCGCGGCCCCAAGTGCCAGGGCGATGGGCAAGGCGCCCAAAACGGTGGCCAGGGTGGTCATCAGGATGGGGCGCAGGCGGGCCTGCGCGGCATCGATCACTGCCTGGGTTTTGTTTTCCGCTGCGCCTGCGCGCATTTTTTGGTTGGCAAATTCCACGATCAGGATACCGTTTTTCGTCACCAGGCCGATGAGCATGATCATGCCGATCTGGCTGAAAATATTGAAGGTGTTATCGGTGAGCGCCAGGGTAATGAAGGCGCCGGCGATGGCCAGCGGCACGGTGATCATGATGATAAACGGATCGCGGAAGCTCTCGAATTGAGCCGCCAGGATAAGATAAATGAGGCCGAGGGCGAGCAGAAACGCGAAGGAGGTATTGCCGCTGCTCTCGCGGAAGTCGCGCGAGGGGCCGCTCAGATCGGTGGCGTAAGTGTCGTCGAGCAGATTGGCGGCAATGGCTTCCATGGCCTGGATGCCGTCGCCGAGGGTTTTACCGGGCGCCAGCGCCGCGCTGAAAGTAGCGGCTTTGTAGCGGTTATAGTGGTACAGCACCGGCGGATTGCTCGTTTCTGTGAACCGCACCAGGTTATCCAGCTGGATCATCCGGCCCTGGTTGTTGCGCACGTACAGGTTGGCCAGGTCCACGGGTTCGTCGCGGTCGGGGCGGTCCACCTGTCCGATCACCTGGTATTGTTTGCCGTTCATGAGAAAATATCCGAAGCGCCGGCCGGACAAGGCCAATTGTACGGTCTGGTTGATGTCGAGCACGCTCACGCCCAGTTCGGCGGCCTTGAGGCGGTCGATCCCGATCTGGATTTCGGGTTTGTTGAATTTCAGGTTTACGTCCACGTTGGCAAACGTGGGGTCCTGCCGGGCGGCTTCGAGGAATTTCGGCACCGTTTCTTCCAGTTTCCGGAAATCGAGGTTTTGCACCACGAATTGCACCGGCAGTGAAAGTCCGGCGCCAAAGCTGGTGGAAATGGTTTGTTCCTGGTTGGGGAACACCCGCGCTTCGGAAATACGCCGCGTCATACGCACCATTTGGTCGTAAATTTCCTGTTGGCTGCGTTCCCGTTCCTGCGGTTGTACCAGGCCAAGGCTGATAAAGCCGCTGTTGGAGCCGCCGCCTATGCGGCCGGGCGCCGTGATGCCAAACACCATCTGGTATTCCGGCACGGAATCCATAACGGCATCGGTGAGCCGGTAAATGATATTTTCGGTCACGTCGAAATCGGTGCCTTCCGGGGCCACCACGGTAGCGCGTATGGCGCTGCGGTCTTCCAGCGGGGCCAGTTCGCTTTTAATGGTTCCCTGAAAATACCAGATGGCGCCGAAACAGGCCAACAGCATGACCAGACTGAGCCAGCGGTGGCGCATGAAAGCGCGCAATGATTGACCGTACACCCGGTCCATCCCCTGAAAGAGGGGTTCGGTAAAGCGGTAGAACCAGCCGTACGCGTGCGGGTTGCGCTGCGTCAGTTTGACGTTGAGCACGGGTGTGAGCGTCAGCGACACGAAGGCGGAGATCAGCACGGCGCCGGCTACCACGATCCCGAATTCCCGGAACAGCCGCCCGGTAAAACCCTGGAGGAAGATCACCGGGATAAATACCACTGCCAGCGTGATAGAAGTGGAGATGACGGCAAAGAAAATTTCCTTGGTGCCCTCCCGCGCCGCAGTCCACTTATCCATGCCCTGTTCTATCTTTTTGAAAATATTTTCCGTTACCACGATCCCGTCGTCCACTACCAGCCCAGTGGCCAGCACGATGGCCAGCAGGGTGAGCACGTTGATGGAAAACCCAAAAAGGTACATGATAAAAAACGCCCCGATGAGCGACACCGGAATGTCGATAAGGGGGCGGAGCGCGATGATCCAGTTGCGGAAAAAGAAATAGATAATGAGCACCACCAGCGTAATGGCGATGGCGAGGGTTTCGCCTACCTCGGTGATGGCACGCCGCACGAAAATGGACTTATCCATGCCCACCTCGGTGATCATGTCGGGCGGCAATTCCTTTTTGATTTGTTCGTAGCGGCGGTAGAATTCATCAGTAATTTCGATCAGGTTGGCGCCGGGCTGCGGGATGAGGGCAAGGGAAACATTGGTGACGTTGTTCCGCCGGGCGCCAAAATCTTCATTTTCGGGCCCCAACACCGCTTCGCCGAGATCGCGGAACCGGATCGTCTGACCGGCAGCGCCCGTGACGGAGCCGGGCACCTGTTTGACGATCATGTTGTTGAAGTCTTCTTCTGTTTGCAGCCGTCCGAAGGTTTTAACTGTTAGTTCTGTAGCGTCGCCGCGCAATTTGCCGGCAGGCAGGTCCACGTTTTCCCTGTTCAGCGCATTCTGAATATCCTGTACCGTCACGCCGTGCGCCGTGAGTTTTACCGGATCGATCCACAGGCGCATGGCCGGGCGTTTTTCGCCGAAAATACGCACCTCGCTTACGCCGGGTATGGTTTGCAATTTTTCCGCCAGTACGTTTTCGGCATAGTCCGACAATTCCATCACGCTGCGCGTACTGCTTTGCAGGGGCAAAAACAGGATAGGGTCGCTGTTCGCGTCGGCTTTACTCACCACGGGCGGCGCGTCGATATCCTGCGGCAGGCTGCGTTGGGCCTGACCGACCTTGTCGCGCACGTCGTTGGCGGCGCGCTCCAGGTCGGAGCCCAGGTCGAATTCGAGCGTGATGGAACTGCTGCCCAGGGCCGACTGCGAGGAAATAGTCCGGATACCCGCAATGCTGTTCACGGCCTTTTCCAGCGGCTCCGTGATCTGACTTTCCACTACTTCCGCGCTGGCGCCGGTGTAAGAGGTACGCACGTTGATGGTGGGCGGGTCGATAGCCGGATATTCGCGGATACCGAGGTAGCGGTAGCCGATCGAACCGAACACGACGATCAGGATGCTCATCACGGTGGCCAGTACGGGGCGGCGGAGGGAAAGGTCGGACAACGTCATCGGGCGGCAGTTTTTGACAGGAAAGACCGGAATTGGGCACTAAGGTCGTTTTTTTGGGTGAGATGAGAAAAAACAATCGGCAGAAGAGATGGTTCGAAAAACTCAATATTCGTGTAGTTTTCCATCCGAAAAGAGCAAAACGGTATATCGCTCTTTTTTCAACTTTTGTACGGTCGCTTCATCTGGTTGCAAAGGGTAGGCCGTCACGCCGGTGTGAAACATCAGTTCCAGGTGATGATCAAAACCGAACACCACGGACTTTTCCGGGGAACCGGGTAATTCCCGGCGGATTTTCTGAATGTCGGCTATCCATTCTGGCGCCCGTAATCGGCCGGTGAACATCTTGCTGCGTTCAACGCCGTACCGCAAGGGCAATAACAACAACAGGGCAGCCAGCACAAAACCCCACGGCCTTCTGAATCGCATCCACAAAACCCGCACCCAAAAAGCGATGAGCAGAAAAAAAGCGGGCGCCACGATCATCAGGTAAGTATCCCGCTTGGTTGCAGCCATGGAGAACAGCAGCACCGGCAGGGCAATCCAGACGCCAACGAGGTGCAGGCCGGTAAAACGTTTTTTCCGGAATACCCGCCACATTCCGGCCATCATGGGCAGATAAACGATTTCTCCAAACAGCATACGCGTCCGGTCCAGATAAAAATACCAGGCGCCGGTATGGCCTTCTATTACCCGGCTGTTTGCGGTGGACATAATGACGAATATTTCCCTGCTCTCTTCCGGGAAAGCCTGAAAGATATGCCAAACCCATGGAGCAGCTACCGCCACGGACACCGCCACAACCACCAGGCCGTCGGCAACAAGGCGTTTCAATGCGTTTTTTTGCCACACAGAACCGATGAACCAGATAGCCGGAATAAACACGGCGGGCGTCCATTTACTTAAAAACGTAAGGCCTGTGCACAGACCGATTAACACAGCCCTCCAGGTCGTCTGTTTTTCCCAATACCGGACGACGCAATAAACAGCCACCTCGAACAACACGACATGACAGGTTTCGATATGATCAGAGGAGTCGCAGCCGGCTGCCAGTTCGATCAGTTTCCCGTTTACCGCGTAGAGAAATGCCGCGATCAGGCCCGTTTTTTCGGAAAAAAGTAAAGCCCCGAGGCGAAACGTGAGATAAATGCCCCCCAGGGACAACAAAAAGGACGGTAGCCGCAAAGCCCATAAATGAGTATCGAACAACGACATGCTGCCCGACATCAGCCAAAAGGGCAAAGGCGGTTTGTTCAGCCAAATGTGGTTGCAACACCAGGCCCGGAAATCGTATGGCAACAGCGGGTTGTCGTACAGGGTGGGTTTAAGCGGATGCGACATCATGTTTCTGGCCACCAGGGCATGGTAGCGTTCATCCCAGACGTGCAGGTAGCCGTCCATACCCGTGTATATGCGAATGATCGCCCCGATGGCTAAAATAGAAACCAGCGCCAGGCAGGTATTGCCCTTCCGGTAAAATTGAAAAGCCCAATAACAGGCCGGGAAAAGCAGCAGGCTGACCAGAATATCGGTTCCAACAGAAGAAACGGTCATAATAAGAGGCGCAGGTACCAAAAATCAGGTGTATTGCGCAGGTAAAGGTAAATTACCCCTTTTATTACTTTTGCAGGAACCTTACAATTATGGATCAAACGCCCGCACCTCTCCCGAACGACGACCTCGCCCGCCTCGATACCCTCGCCACACTGCTCGATAACCGCTTCCGGATTCCGGGTACCAACCTGCGCTTCGGGCTCGACGGGCTCATCGGGCTGGTGCCATACCTGGGCGATGTGGCCGGCTTCGCCGTGTCGGGTGTGCTGTTTTCCGTGATGCTCAAACGCGGCGCGGGCCCCCTGATCCTGCTGCGCATGATGGGCAATTTTATGCTCGATGCGGTGGTGGGCACCATTCCCTTTTTGGGCGACTTGTTCGATTTCGGCTACAAGGCCAACCGGCGCAACGTGGAAATGCTGAAAAACTACTACGCCCAGGACTCGCCCAAGCCCGGCGTAGGCGCATCGGCGCTCATGCTGATGGTATTGTTTCTGGCTTTTCTGGCGGCGATGGTTTGGTTGACCGGGGTGCTGCTGGCGAAGGTTTGGGCGTGGGTAAGCGGGGGGTGGGGGCAATAACAAAAGGAAATATGAGTCAGTACGGCCCAGACTACAACCGGACTATTTTTATTACGCTGCTCCCGGTTGTGAGAGATATGTGAACAAAATATATTCCGGCCTCCAGTTCATTTTCGACATGCAGCAGGGTGTTCATATTTTCCCGGCCGAAGTGAAGTATTTCTTTTCCGCCGGCAGAATATAATTTTACATTTTCAACCTGTTCATAGATGCTGGTCAAATCGATATCAAAATAGTCTGAACTTGGGTTGGGATATACCACTGCGCCATTTTGCCCGGTTTGATTCTCCGGTGTGAAATACTGGGCATGGGCTGTCGTTTCCCTGAATACCGCCAACAGCGCGTCTTTTATGCTTGGAAGTTCATAACAGCCAACCGGTTTTGTATAAAAAGAGTTATTGAACACAAAACCTTCAAATTCTCCCGGGAAATAAATGCCGAAATGACAGTTAACGCCATTGAATGTCGATCCGGGCGGGCAACAGTCATTTTCAGGATACAAGTGACAATTGGTCGTTGTGTAAAAAGAGTTGTACAAAACCGATCCTTCGACGCCTTCAAAGTGAATGCCGAAATAACAATTAGCGCCATCGAACTTCGATCCGGGCGGGCAACATTTCGCGCAATTAGGTTTAGTGTAAAAACTATTACCGTATACGAATCCTTCATATCCCGGTGGCACTGGCCCGAAACGGCAGTTGGCTCCGTCGTAAGTTGTGCCCGGTGGGCAGCAATTGTTATTCGGATAAACCGTGCAATTTCTTGTCGTATAGAAGGTATTATCTAAAATAAATCCCTCGACGTCATTAAAATAAATGCCTGAGTGGCAGTTTTTCCCATCGTACTGATATCTATCCGGGCAACAATTAGTTTCACAATTCTGTGTGGTATAAAAACCGTTATTATAAACAAATCCCTCATAACCGGGGGGAAAATGAATACCAAAATAGCAGTTTGCGCCATCGAAAACGGAACCCGGCGGGCAGCAGTTGTTCTCCGGGTATAGCTGACAATTAGTCGTAGTATAAAAACTATTGTCCAGCACAAAACCGGCTACGCCTTCAAACTGAACTCCAAAATAACAATTCGCGCCGTCGTAGGCAGAGCCTGACGGGCAACATTCGTCGCAGCCGCCGATCCCTACCTTATAAGTGAACCGCAATTCATCACAGTTGCTGGAGATGATGGCCGTTACTTCACCTATTCCATAAGTCGAGACCGGGGCTATTGAAACAACCCCCGACCCTTGCCCTGCAACAATAGTCAGATTACCGGAGGTTTGCCATGTAACGTCCAGTTCCTCTCCCAAACAATCAAAATCGGCCAGGGAAAAGTTCTTGACGTCGCATATTCTGACTGGCCCGGAAACAGGATTTTCTCTCGGGCCGTATATCGACCTGATGCCATCAATATCATCTTGTGCCAACGCCCGGCGTGGCCCCGAATAGGAACCGAACATCACGGCTGCCTGGATATCCGAATGACCCAGGCCCAGGGAATGCCCCAACTCATGCAAAGCAACCGATTCCAAGTCGTGTGGATCGCCGATCAATCTCCAGAATTCAAAATCATCGAAATGTATATCACCGGCTAACGCACCACCATTTGGCGGAGGAGCGAAGGCATGCGCTAATACATTTAGTACCGATTCCCCCATAAAAATAAGCCCGCCGTCGTCGAACGGGAATCCATCGCCATGTGCGCCTTCTGCCCATTCGATCCTGATATCGGCATTTTCTTCTGCGCAAACTTCTATAAAGTCGATATTGGTAACTTCCGACCAGTTAGCCATGGCTCTTCGTACCGCATTGCGTTCGAAGTTGCCGGGAATATCATTTGTGCCGTTTATAAAAAAATAGGTGAGATAGCGGCAGTCCCACGCGTTGCCGATAATTTCAAAATTTGGGTCTACCTGCCCGTTATCGCTTACAATTATCCAATCGTTACCGTAAAACACATTGATCTGAGAAAAACTTTTAAGGGTCAAAAACAATCCAATAGAACATATAATTGATATTTTAATAAAAACAGGTTTCATAATGTATTTATTTTTAGGCCCATGTTCCCATCAGGCTGAATACGCCGAAGCATTGACAAATGATTTTAGCATTGGCAATCCATTTTCGGGATACTCATCAATTTGGCAACATGAGCCAATTTTAACAGGTTAGATTTATAAGCGCTCGTCCGGGCATGTGAGCGTTCTGTATTTTATTCAGCGCTGTACCACTAATTTGGTGCTGTGCAGCGCGCGCCCTTCCCGCATCAATACAACCAGGTATATGCCGGCCGGTAATCCCGCCAGAGAATATTCGACTTGCTGCTGGCCTTCCAGGTTGATCGTGGCGACGGTCAGGCCGGTGAGATGGGTTATCCGGGCAAAAACATTTTCTCCGGCAAGGTCGGCGGGCACCAGCAGTGTAACTTCGCCGGAAGCAGGATTGGGGACCACGGCAAAACCATTAGCCGCGGTCGCAACCGGCTCATCTGCCATTTCCCGGTACTGCACCGGGTCGGGAATGTTGGGAGTCATCACTGATCCGGTAAGCAAATTCAATAAGGCGCCGGCATACGGAGCCGCATCGGTAAGACTTTGACGTATCGTGTTTAAAGTGGCGAGTTCGTTCGAACTAAGGACATAAGTCGTCGGAGCAGTTTTCAAACGGGCCAGGTTGATTAATCCGGTTTGTTTGAAATAAAGATCACTGCGATCTTCTTCCGGCATATGGAGGAGCAGATTTTCAGCATCGTTCCATTTGCCCTGCCGAAGCTTTAAACCAATTAATTTACGGATTTCACCTTCATCCTCATAAAGTTGCTCGGCATCGATGAAATTGCCGGCTGCCAGCCAGGTTTTAGTAAGGTGATTAACAATAAAAGCCTTTTCTGCCTGCTTTTCGGTCAAATCTGACTCGAGTTCCTGCAGGTTGGGTGGGTTTTGCCCGATCAAATATTCCAGTTGAGCGATTTCCTGCCGTACGGCATCCAGGTTTTGCAAACTGATTTCCGGCGGATTTTCACCGAAAAAACCCAGGCACCCTGCGAGACCATTATCCGTCGGAATAGAATAGAAATTATTTACAGTATTGCAATTGGCATTGTCATTCAGGCTGCACCTGGGGAACGTTCGCGGATTATTACTGGATTGCGGGTAGTAATAATAGAACGGCTGCGTATTGCCAAAGGTCACGATCCGGTTATTGGAACCGTTTGTAAAATAATTCCAGCGAGCGGCATTCACGTTTCCCTGATTTGGCAGTATACCCGTACCGGCGCTTAGGAAATCTGTCAGATAAACATTAAACGTATTGAAGAATTCTTCCTGTAAAAACTGTAACCCCGCGTTATCGCCCTGATTTGAAATACCAATCTGGGGGGTGGTATATATGTTGCAATTAGATTGCTTCCAGCCATTGCCGGTTTGCCAGTTTCCTATGCCTGCTTTCCCACCGGAAAAAGTATTGTTATTGACATCGTATTCGCTTTCTCCAAAGGCATAAAATCCGATCTGGTTATTGACAAACTGGTTGTGGGATACTATGATGTCCTGAATAGTACTGGAATAAATGCCATTGTAGTTTGATCTGAAGATGTTGCCGGTTTCCGCACTTTGCCCCCCGATAACAAGTTGAGAACTTAAGTCCATAGTGGCGGTAGCATGCACTCCAAAATTATTACCTTCAAAAAGGCATTTACTAATCTGTACGCCCGCGTCCCAGGTTTGCACGCCCATGCCGGTCAAATTCATAAACTTGCATTCGTCGAAAACAATGTTGCCGGCGGCCCAGTCGGTCACGCCGTCTACGGCGGTGCCGTCTTCATTCAGGAAAGAACAAGCCCTGAATCTGCTGACATTGATATTTTCGCCGATTACGGTGAAGGTGTTGCCCGTAATTTGCGTCTTGTCATCCAGCATAAACTCGACGCTCCTTTTATTATTCCTGAATACCGTATTGGAAGCAATAACGACCCCGTTCCAGTTTTTTGCCTGCTCCGGCCAGGGGGCGGGGGGATTACAGGACACGGCCTGGCGGGCATTTTCGACTTCAGCCTCTTCCAAAAGCACAATTCCGGGATTGCTGGCCATCAAAGGGCCGTTTACATCTACAAGATTGTGTGAGATGTCATTATTGCCGAAGACACGAACACCGCTCCATTTGTTGCCTTTGCACAAATTGGTCAATTTCCCGCCTTCCACTATAAGGCGGGCTCCCCGGTGTACCAGAATATTCCGGTCTTTTGCCATACGCACTTCACAAAGAACGGTAAGGCTCGCCATCGGTTCTATCACAATATCACGGTTAACCAGTTTGAGTTTATCCCAAATTACATTCGAACCGCCGGAAATGACAAGCGGCGTTATCGGATCATCGCAAAAATGGACCCAGCCAGGTGTGCGATAAACCAGGTTTTTCATAATAGTTTGCCATTGACAAGGCGTCAGCGACCGGCTGTTGCCGTTATATCCCATAATATTGGTGCTGCCGGAAACCCATGGATTGCAGTTGTTACCGGGGCTTGTTCCGCAATTGTTAAAGCATCCGCCATTGCCGTTACACTCCGCGTTTGGATTGATGTCGATTCCTGCACAATTGTTATTACAATAAAAAGTATGGCACAGCCCCGCAATATGACCGAATTCGTGGTTCAGGATATTCGCATAAGCCCACCATCCCCACTGATTGCCCTGCGCGGCGTGAAAATAGGCGTCGAAAAGGTTTACTCTGTTGCACAAATTCAAGCCGCAGGCATTTCCGCCCACAATGGCATTGGATGGCGTATTTTGCGCGATAATTACAATGTTCAATACATTGGTCCCGTACGACAGTTGCATCTGTGCTTCGGATGGCCAATACCAGACTCCTCCATGCAAGTCGTTTGTATTGCCGGGCTCCGTATACAATTCGTACCGGATATTCGAATCACCCAGAAAGTCAGCCAGGCTGGTCGGGCTTGGGGTTAAATCGGCCAGCCGTTCATTGGCTCTTTCAAGCATTAATTCCGCATAACGGGTACCATTGAGCGGATTGAGATCGTCCGGTGTCCCGGGGTAAAAATTGCCGAAAATAGCATGGCCCACAAAGTGGATATTGACCATTACCGTGGCGGCAGGGAGAGTTTGAATTTCTTCTTCCGTAAAATCGACCTCCGGACAGGCGGTATTCAGGCCCTTCGGACCACCTTTTTCTTCTTCTACGAAACAAACGAATTCCTGTGCCGGCAGTTGAAGGTACGCAAGGCAGATAAAAAAGCAGATAAAATATATTGCCGGAAATTTGCACTGGATAAATTTTTTCATGTTTGAATAGCGTTAAATGCCCACGCCCCGATCCGCCGCATTTTGAGCGGATGACGCAATCAACTGATCGCTCCTCCGTGAAAAACCGGGCGAATCGAAGCGTGGGAAATGGTTATATAGATATTAAGCGTCGCATGAGAAAGCAATCAGATCAGTCCCAGCCGATCAACCACCTTCCTGCGCTGAGCAAACCGGAGCCGGCAGAGTTGGCTATCGCACCCGTTATCATGCCTACCATAACGCCTCCCGCCCCTCCTACGGCTGTTCCAAGGCCGGGGATGGCAACCGTGCCGCCTATCATTCCTGTAATGGCGCCCCTGACTGCACCCATGGCGGCGCCCCGGGCATCTGCATAGGCCGCTTTTTTCCATGGATTCCCGCGGAAATCGACGATATTTGGATTCTGAAGGCTCACCCACCTCGTTCCTTCATGGCTCCAGTAATAGCAGCTGCTTTTGGCCACACTGGCCATCGAAACGAAAATGAACCGCTCCAGGCAATCGGATAACAGCGGCAATTTCTGGTCGACAAGCAGATCGAATTTTTTGTTCAACTCCGGATCTTCCCAGGAATTAAAAATCAAATTTTTGATATCCAGAGCAGCAGCATTCAGTTCGGGGCTGGTTGTTAATTTACCCGCCCGGAATGCAAGGTCGGCGAAGGGCATATTCTCCGCGCTGTCGCTAAAATAGAAGCTGTCGGTGAGATAGTAACCCGGTTCGTTTATTGTTCCGCTTGTATAATGCCTGATGGAGTCGAAAATTATTTCATTAATGGTATTGATGTGGATTTCATAAGTATTTCTTGGATACTGAGTCGATAAATAATTATAGAACGATTCAAGTCCGTTATTGTGCACCTTGCCTGCCTCCTTGTATATACCGCGGAGATGGGATTCGGTATAATCACAGATTTCAGATACTTCAATTTCTTCTTCCCGGTTATTCTCTTTGGAGCAAGAAGTGAAATATAATACCGGAATCAGAATGGACAGAAAAAAGAGCAAATGTTTCATTGTTTGAATAGAAATTAAGAGCATGATCCCGCTTTTATTTCAGGTAGCTTTGGGAATTGCTACCCCTGTATTAAATTTCCTTCAGGGTAATGTCTTACAGGCTTAAAGTTCCGTACTCTGTTAATCAAGGATTTTCCGGAAACCCTCCTTTACTGGTTTCGAATGCATTCCCCTTAAAAATCTTATGCCCTTGTATTTGTGACACCCACCGTTCTGTTTTTTATCGATTTTTATTTTTTTTAAAATACCGGACATTTACGTGTCACACCGGCGTCTTTTAAGGGTTATTATGGATCGAACGGAGATGAAACACTCCCGGAAA
>CALEYM010000064.1 GCA_937926185.1 uncultured Bacteroidota bacterium
GGCAATTAACATGACCCACCGTTTCACCGTCATCTGCGAATACAAGGGCGGCACGTACGTCAAACAGTTGGACGCTGCCGGCCCGGTGCAGGCTTTTGGGCAATGGGCGGAGCAATTTGGCGGGGAAGACGTGCTGACGCCCCCGGAGCGGCAATTGTTTGCCGGCGAAGTAAAATATTCCCTTGCCGGGGGCAACCTGGTTGCGATGGAGGGCCTGCAAAACGTCTGGTACGAGGGCTTTTCGCTGGACGATAATTTACTGGAAGTGATCCTTGTCGGTATGAGTGGGCAGTCCATTCAATTTGCCGCGCCGGCGTCGCGCCGGATGCCAGTGACTCGCCTCTGATGTTCAACTCCTGCCAAAAGAATTTTGGGCCTGATTGCGCTAAATCCTTTATATTTGTTCGCTGCATGCAGGGAATGTTTTGACATTTTTGTGGTGCAGCACTATAAAATGATCAGAAACATGTTTGTACTGGAGAGCGATATTTTAGAGTCTGCCCATATCTCCGAAGAAGAGGTCAGAATCGAGCTGGCTGTTTTGTTGTACCGGAAAGGCCGCTTGTCTTATGCCGGGGCGCGGGCCTTGTCGGGGTTAAGCCGCATTGAGTTCGACGATTTGTTGTACCAGGCGGGCGTCCCGTCTGATTTTACGACCGAAGACCTGCGCCAGGACTTGCAAACGCTCGAAAAACTGCGTCCTTCTTATGGTGATCGTGAGTGACACCTCGCCTGTCAGTAATTTATTGCGGATTGGCCGCCATGCGTGAGGGTTTGGAAATTGTCGGTACGCTTGGTATTTTGCTGGAAGCCAAACGCCTGGGAATCATTCCATTGGTCACCCCGCTTTTGTACGCCTTTTTAAAATTCCGTTATCTTTATCCGTAACAACCCGCCCCAAACCGTCCGGCAAACCGCTTTCCGGCGATGCCGGGCGCCGTTGCAACCCGCTAAAACGCAAAAGAATATGAAAGACGAGGCACTGACCGCGAACCGCCCCATGACCGTTGAGGAATACATCGCCTATGAGGAGCGCGCCGATGTTCGCGATCTGGAGAACCGCCATATTAAAAAATATCCCTTAGTTATCTTCGAGGTACTCTCTAAAACATCCCGGCTGGAGGACTCATCCGACAAGTTCATCCGCTACAAGAATATCGGGTCGCTACGCAATTATATCCTGATCGACTCCCAAAAAAGGTGGTGCAGGTGCGTACAAAACGCGCGGACGGTACCTGGGAGGCCGAATCGTTCGTAGAGGCGGACGCGCGATTTCCGGCGCCGGCGTTGGGCGTGGAACTGACGTTTGCGGAAGTGTACGAAGGCGTGTTGTTGGGATAGGCTGTCTCCGCGCCGGTTCACAGGTTCAAGGCTACCATATTCGGGTCGTCGGGATCGACGAGCACCGCCGCCGTGCCGCCGGCAGTCAGTTGTTGGGCGGCCAGGCGGCTGAGCGTTTGTTTTATCCGGACCTGGTACGGCGGGCGGGCGTCGTGGTGAATGAGCAGGGTGGCCTGCACAACGGGGTCGTCGTCCACCGTCATGCCGGTATCTGCCAATTCCAGGATGTCGGCGCGGGCGGGCCGGCCTTTTTCCCGGAGGCGCGCAAGCGTTTTGCCGGAAACCAGTCCGGCGGTACGGCGGTGCAGGAGAACAAACAAGCTGACGCCCGTTGTCAGCAGGATGGTCGCGAAAAAGCCTGCCAGCCAGTCGTCAGCCTGCCAGTGTTCCAGAGCCGGCGAGGGTTTTTCGGCCAGGTTGGCGGCCAGGGAATAAAGCGCCGCTAATCCGCTGGCAAACAAAGGCGCTGCTATAAAATATTTCAGGTTTCGCATGTTGGGCAGCGATTTTTAAAATTAAATCCGTCGTTTTGCGGGCGTTGCGGCGCCTCGCGGGTTGGCAAACCGGCAACAAGGCCCCGCTTTACCGGGTCAATCCGGCCGATGACCGTTGCCGGAGAAACGAAGGTATGGAAAATGTCGGGTATTTCGCGGCGCCGGGAGAACTCCGCCCGCGCACATCGAAATTCACCAGGAATTCCGATCTTTGTTACCGAACAACCCGGTTTAGCATGGCAACTTCTTCCTCCCTCTGGCATACTTTCTACGACACTGCCGCCCAATTCCGCGATCTGGCGCCTTGGCGCTGGATGTACGATTCGCAATTTTTTGGCATCCGGCATCCCGAAACGGGTGAAACGGATTGGTGTTGCATCATGGGCAACGCCGGGCAGCACTACGCGCTGGCGGTGTATCGCGGGGCCGCGGGGCTGCACAGTTATTTCCGGCTGGCTGCCGCCAGTGATTTTGAAAACGAATACAATCCCGAATATTTCAACGTCATGTTCGGCCAGAACTGCCGGATGGTCTCCTTCGAAGATGCCGCCACGACGCCGCCGGAAACCAAGGCCCATCTCAAATCGCTCGGCCTGTCGTTCCGGGGCGCGGCGCAGTGGATCGTCGCCCAGACGTACGACCCGGGCATGGATCCCTGGCTGCTGGAGGAAAAAGACCTGCCCTGGCTAATAGAGTGCCTGAAGCAGGCCATGGACGTGGCGCGCCGCTACCGGGACGACTCCGGACTGCTGGACCCCGATGGCGACGAAATCCTCGTGCGTGTGCCGGCGGGCAGCCCGGAGGCGCCTGTTTGGGAAGACCGGTTTATCGACGAGGCCGATCTGCCGGATGAACCTGCCGCGACGCCCGCGGCGCCCACGCAGGATTTCCTGGACAAGATAAAATTGCTGCCCGTGATCAACGGCGCCGTGGCTATTTCCAATTTTATGACGCCCCAGGCGGTGCAGGAACGCAAAAACAAGCGCCCCTGGCATCCGTCGGTTTTGCTTTGCATAGAGCCGGGCGGCGGTTATATCCTTTCGCAGGACATGGCCGCTTACCCCGAACTGCCCGGACGTTTGGAAAAATTCCTGCTCGGCGTGTTCAAAACCATGAAAGGAAAACCCCGGCAGATCGGGGTGCACCACGAGCCGATGGCGCGATGGCTCGAAAAAATCGGCGAAGCGGCGGACATCGACATCATCCAACTCACGGGCGACGAACCTTTCCTGACCGGGGTAGTGGA
>CALEYM010000065.1 GCA_937926185.1 uncultured Bacteroidota bacterium
AAAACCGCTTTCCAAATTTATTCAGATCGCCCATTAATTGTTTTTGATGGAGATCGAGTTGAATGTTTGCTTTTTTTCCCGGCGGTTCGTCACAGGCATACAGGAGAATGACATGTACCTGCGGAATACCGGCCAATGGTGTTTCCACCTTGTTCTGGTCAAGGCGCACCCTGTTTGTAAGCCCCATTCTGAACGCGTGACTATCGGGAATTACACTGTCCGGTATGCCCAGGTAACGGTAGCCGGCATAAGTGAGGCCGATAGAAATGACAGGGGATTTATCCCTGGAACCTTTAACCAGTTGGGTTTTTGCACTGGTAATTTTTTCTGCAAACCGGGTAAGCCATTCCTTGGCCGCCGGCGCTTCGCCTTCTTTAAATTGAACAAAATGGTATTCAGAATGCCTTTTGTTGTGATGTTTCAAAATGTTGGCCTGCAGGTCGGAGAGCAGTTTATCGTTTTCTTCCGACATCCAGCCAAGCGCAGGGCCGGCCAGCAAAGCCTTTATCGCGTCAATTTTACTGGTGTCGTACCCGGTTAAGGGGCTTGGATATTTATACACTGGCATATCTGATGGATTGAATTGGTCAGGAAAGAATATTACCGGGTATGGCTTCGGCCATCTGCAGATGGTGATATGGCGGGCAGGGCAGTGCCACCAAACCAAATATTTCATTGCTGCTGTTCCGGGCGGCAAATACCGTCAGATTAAAACCCTGAAACTGGTAATTTACCAGCCCGACGGATACGACGCCACCTTGTTGCATAACCATTTGCCGGTCAAGATCGTAGAATTGCGTATAAGCGGTAAGATTGCCGGGGCCACCGGCGTTGCTGACATTCCAGTAAGTTAGTGCCATAGCCTTGATTTTATAACGAACAAATGTATTATTAATATGATCCGTATGCCGGACGAATGTACTGACAGCCTGTTTCGACGTACAAATACCGTTTTCGGGTGAACCGGGCGCTCACCAGTCGTCTTTGAAGCCTTTTGAAACCGGCACCTCGCTGCCGTCGCACATTTGCAGGTAAGGGCCGTTGACCCTGACATAACGTTTGACGTGTTTCAAATTGACCACATGGGCGCGATGCACCTGCACCAATTCGTATTTTTGCAATCCGTCGGTGAATGTGCCGATATTCTTGGAGACAAGCATACCTGACCCGTCCAGGAAATAAAACATACAATAGTTCCGTTGCGCTTCCAACCGGATAATGTCTTTGATTCTGACGTAGTTAATACCTTTTTCATCAGGCAAACCGATAATGGTATCCTGCGAATACGATTGGTTTTGCGCTTCATGCAGTAAATGATCCAGTATGGGTAATTGGTTGGGATCGCCCGACTGTTTGCCGGCTGATTTTGCCCTGATTTTTTCAACGGCCGCGATCAACTCATCCGGATCCACGGGCTTCAATAAATAATCCAGTGCGCTGAGCTTAATGGCATCAAGGGCATACTGACTGTACGCAGTAACAAAAATGACCCGCGCATTGTCCGGGCCTATCGCTTTGGCGAGTTCCAGGCCCGTCATGCCCGGCATTTGAATATCCAGAAATACGACATCAGGGTTTTGCGCACGAACGGCCTCCAGACCCTTCCTGGCTTCATCATAGGCGCCCAGAATTTTTACGCCGGGGCAATACAATTTAATCTGCTCTTCGAGCGCATTCAGGGAATCCAGTTCATCGTCGATTAAAATTACGGTGATGTTCTTGCTCATAAATCAGAGGCGATCGGGTTTAGAGGGTTTAGAGGGTTTATGAGGGTTTATGAGGGTTTATGAGGGTTTATGAGGGTTTATGAGGGTTTAGAGGGTTTAGAGGGTTTAGAGGGTTTAGAGGGTTTAGAGGGTTTAGAAAGACACATCTTCAAATCCTGGCGGTGTGGCGAGGGTATGCTGAACTGCATCCTGCTTAACGAAAGCGTTGCAAAATTACATTTTTATTTCTAACGGTTTCGCGCTTTCAAAAGGCTATTCGCTCTCATTCGGAGCGGTTGGATTTGACGGTTTAAGAACAATACCAAATATATGTTTGTTTCACGCCAATGGCTTGTAAGCCGGCGGGGCATGCAGCCAACGGTACGCACAAATAAAGATCAGAATAGCCGACACGACGGCCGGCATAAATCCGAATAAGGGAACCATGACCGCGGTGTACACCATAAGACCAATATGGAAACGGTTTTGCCCCAATATTTCTTTGATCTCCTGCAACTTCACCATTCCGCTGGCTACATACAACAAAATGCCGCCGATGCAGGCCATGGGCACCGATTCAAGGTAGGTGGCCAGGTATGCGGCCAGCAAAAGTTTGAAACCAAATTTGGCAATACCCGCCAGTGGAGAAACGGCTCCGAGCCGGATATTGACCGCCGTGCGCGCCAGCGCCCCGGTATGTGGAAATCCGTTGAATAAAGGCGTGACAATATTGACCCATCCCTGCCCCCAAAGTTCTTTATTGGGATTGAACTTCTGGCCGGTATTATTGGCCAGGCGGTCGGCCATCCGTGAACAAAGCAAACTTTCAATGGCCGCGACGATGAAAAAAGCGCCGGCGAAATAAAGAATATCGAAAAGTATGGCGCCATTCACCGTTTCAGGTATGACCGGCGGAGTCATCACTAAAAAGTCGGTCGGGATGCTCCCGTATTTATCCCGGATGACAATGAGCCCTTTGTCGGCCCAGAAGGTTTTGGCCGCGATAAAACCGAAGCCCAACGCTAAAAGCGGCCCCGGTATGAAAGAGGACACTTTGAGCATTAATTTGCAGATCGCAAACGTAATGGCCGCCAGCAGCACAGCGTAAATATTGGTTTCATTGATATAGGTTCCCAAAACGGTCATCTGCGTGACTATTCCATAGCCCACCTTTTGTTGAAGCCCGAATATTTCGCCGACCTGTGAAAAAGCGATGACTATGGCAATGCCTATGGTGAATCCCACTACGATGGAATGTGGCACTTTTTCCACTAATTTTCCCATTTTAAACAGCCCGGCAAAAATCAAACCTATGCCGGCCAGGAGGGAGATAAATACAAGGAATCCGTGGTCATATTTCCCCGTGATCTGTGCGATGACCGGTATAAATGCCGCCGTGGGACCGTATACCTGGTATTTGGAGCCACCGAACAGCGCGCCGATGAGCCCTGCAATCGCTCCGCCCACAATGCCTTGTTCCGGCTCCAGGCCGCTGGCCATGGCAAAACCCATGGCCAGCGGAATAGCCACCATAGCCACGATAAGTCCCGCCGTAAGGTCTTTCAGTATATTTTTGGGCAGGCTGCCGCGCTTGAGGTCTTCGTATCTGCCGTCAATAGGATTTAAAAAAAAGGATAAGCGTTGGGACAGTGTGCCCCGGTCTTGCGTATTCATAACAAAAGATAAGTTATTGTTTGGAAAAACCGGGCTCCACCTGACCTTGTCGCAAGAAGGGTCAACGGCAGAACGTTGCCGTTTTTTCAGTTAAATACACCAAACCCTGCCTGGTAGAATCCGGACAGTATCATAAAAAAACTAAAACAGGGCTAAGTATGCTCGGGAGGAGGAGCGAGTACTTCCCGGACGATGGAGTCGGGAAAAAGAGAGGCGTAGTGAAAGTCTATTTTCGTGGAAGCGTCGGCATCCGGATTTGAAAGCGGCAACAGACGTACCAGGTTATCCCGTTTGTCCTTCTTCTCTTCTTTTTCCGGTTTTTCTTCTTTTTCGCTGCCGTTTTTTTTCTGTTCGGGCCCTTCTTCCTGGCCTGGGCCGGCATTATTCATATCCGGTATCTTTCCCTTTTCAGGCATTTCAGTGTTTGTTTTGGAAAAAAAGAAAGTATAAAACAGGCCCGTCCGGTTTTCCGGAAGCTCCCACCCTGTAAGCAGCAGAAATACCCAGATTACCGGCAGCAAACTTTTTGAAATAATATTTTGGCTAATTGTTCTCAGAAGGAATGTCTTATAGTAGAGACAAATCTAAGTCCAAATTTTTACTTTTCAAAAAAATTTCCTGCAGGTATTTTAAATGGTAAAACACAGCTGTAAACCGGAAGCGGCCTGGTGAAATAAAACAGGCCGGCATCCCTGCACGGGGCC
>CALEYM010000066.1 GCA_937926185.1 uncultured Bacteroidota bacterium
AACGCCTTGCTATCCACCCGACCTTTGTGGAAAAAAAAATGATCAGGATAATGAAAGTAAAAGCAAGGTTGTTCGCCTCTTTAAAAATCTGGGTTGTCATATACCCTTCCATTACGTTGTTTCTGTTTCTTTTCGGTCAGGAACTGTCGGCGTTCCCGTTGTACCAAAGAACTTTTATTCTCACCATTTCATTAGTTCCGTGGATGATGTTTGTGGGGGTCCCGCTTGTTGACTTGCTCATTCGCCGGCTCTCAGCGAAAGCATCTTCTAATTAAATCTTTAAATATTTCAATATGAAAGCATTTGTCAGAGATGTCTACGGCGGACCCGAGGTGCTTCGACAGGTAGAGGTAGAAAAGCCGGCTATAAAAGATGGCCACATTCTGGTTAAGGTCTTTGCCAATTCGGCCAATCCTGCCGATTGGCACATTCTTCGGGGCAAACCTTTTTTTTCACGCTTTACCTTTGGATTATTCAAACCTAAGGATAAAGTCCCGGGCGCCGATTTTTCCGGTGTAGTGGAGGAGGTGGGGGCCAATGCAGAACCATTTAAAGTTGGAGACCGTGTTTTTGGCGAAACGCTGAAAGGCGGCGCTTTCGCAGAATATATTTGCGTGCCGGCGAACGTTTGTGCCATTATGCCGGAAGGGACGGATTTTCCGGAAATGGCAAGCGTGCCGGTCGCAGGGCTAACGGCATTGCAGGCACTTGTTACGCATGGCCGGCTCAAGGCAGGGGAAACGGTCCTGATCAACGGCTCTTCCGGCGGCGTCGGTCATTTCGCCGTGCAGATCGCAAAAGCTTATGGCGCAAAGGTCACCGCCGTTTGTTCCGGCAAAAACATGGATTTTGTCAAATCCCTCGGCGCCGACCAGGTTATTGCCTATGATAAAGAAAACATTCATCGGCACAGCGGGAAATACGATCTCGTGGTTGACACGAACGGCAATCTTTTTCATAAAGACTATACGCGTATGGGACAGCGGGGCGTCATGGTTGGTTTCACAACGCTGGGACACATGATTTCTACCTTACTGAAAAAAGCGATCAGCAAGTTTCCATTGGCTCAATTTACTGCCGAAGCCAACGCGAAGGACTTGCAGACCCTGGCTTCACTCATCCGGGATGGGAAGATCAGCGCCCGTATTGAAAAGACTTTTTCTTATAAGGATATTCCGGCAGCCATCGCTTACATTGAAAACATGCGTACCAGGGGCAAAGTGGCCATGGTATGGAAAACCGATTTTGGAGCAAATACGGGCCAGGTGATTAAACCATACTAATTGCTGCCGCTGCGCCCTGCGACACTACCGCGGCCGCACCAACCGCCCGCTTGCCGTTGCCTTTCCAACCCGTACACGATAGGCAAATACCCCTGAACCCGGGAATACGGAGGCGGGAATGTTCAGTGCCTGGTATCCGGCATCCCTCACTTCGGAAACACGGTACACTTGCCGGCCGGCCAGGTCAAAAATCTCCAGTTCGACCGGCGTTTCCTGGCGGCATAAGAAACTGATCGAGGTTTCGGCGGCAAAAGGATTGGGCTTGGGGGGGAAAAACAATACGTTTTCCGTTTGTTCGCCCATCCGGAAAACCATCGGGCGGCTAAGGTGATCTGTTGCCGGATACGCTTCGGCATGCAGCCGTCCGGTTATGGAAGCGCCCAGAACCTCCGACAGGTGTACGGCCCGTTTGGCTTTGACCAGTACAGATACCAACGGCTCCGCCGGATCATACTGCCGGGGTACGCCGTTTACGACGGAAAAATGAAGCCTGCCCTCTGGCAAAATTGCGGCAAATTCGGGCAAAACGCCGCGCATGTCTTTTATTTCCAGGGCGTCGGGATCGAATTGCAGGGCCAGCTGCCAGCCGTTCAGGCGGATCGCATCGGCCGGTAGCAGCGGCACCCAGCGTTCTTCGCCGGCTTGCAGCCATTGGTCGGAAGCTGTTACCAGCAAAGAGGGCGCGTGTTCGCGGTCTTCGGCGTTTCCTGCAAACGAAGCGTTGGAATTGGCGTCTCCCATTTTAACGCCTATGAAATTAAATCCCGTGAGGGTTTCGTCGGCCAGCAGGTTCGGAATCTCGAACCGGTAAGTATCCCGCACGGCGTCGTAAGCGGTCAGGTTCGACGGATTGGCCAGGGGCCGGATAAAACGCCAGGCCGGCACAGCCGGGAAGGTGTCGTAAATGCCGAGGATCAGTTTCCGTATCTCGATAATGTCGAAAGTCGTGATGGTTTTGCTCGCGTTTACGTCGGAAGCCAGCACCTGGTAAAAATCTTCGAGGGGCTGCTGGCCCAGGATGTGTTTATTGATCAGCACCAGGTCGAAGGTGGAAACGCCTGCCAGCGGATCGCCGGCGCGCTGCGCCCTGACGACGCCCGAATACGCTTTGTTCAGGGGAAGGCCGGTATAGGTAGCATCGAAGCAGGAATCGGCGACGTATTTTTGAATGGCGGGATTTACCGGCAGGTTTTGCGTGGAATCCAGTTGAACCCGGACGGTATAGTTGTCCAGTTTAACGCTGTCGGGCGTGTGCGCGCAGCCTTGCAGATGAAGATCGGCGTTGATATTACAGGGGCATATTTCGGCGTTGTCCTGCACCAGGACGTAACTGTTGCATTGGTTGATGAGGTTGCCACCGTCTTTTACCCAGATTTCCAGCACGTGCAGGCCCTGCTCGCATTTGTCGAAGCTGAGGGTGGTTTCTGTGGGAAATCCGCTACCCGTGCCTGCCACCCGCATGGCTTTTTGTATTTGGTTGGCAGGCGTACAATTATCGGTGACGTTCAGGATAAAATCGTCTACCTCGAAAGTAGATTGACACTCCGGAAATTCGAGGTTTTGCGTCAAACCGTTGATGCATACCAGGTTGGGCGGGTTGCAGTCTTTGACCGTGATCAGATAACTGCAATTGCTGTTGATATTGCCGCAATTGTCGTTGGCGCGCCAGCTGATGCGGTGCGTGCCGGCCGGGAGCGGGCCGTTCAGCGTATCGGCAGTCGACTGGATATCCACCGAGCCGTTGTTCCCCAGGTCTATCTTGTAGGAGTAATTGACGAAGCTGTTGTTACAGTTGGTAGCCACTGCCTGTTCGGTAGCAAAAACGTTGCCTTCCGTGCAACTGCCCGGATTCAGGCAGACCGTCATATCGGCGCAGGAAGAGAGCCACACAATGCTTTGGGCGCCCAATGGACCGGCAACCAGAAACAGGAGGATTGGTATAAATCGTTGCATGTGTAATCGGCAGGTTTGTTGATGACAACAAGGATGATCCGCAGGCAAGGATTAGAAAGGATGAGCAGGGGAGCAGTTGGATGCTCCTAAATGTGATTGTGTTTTTAAAATAAGGGCAAAATTAGAGCCAATTTGTTCCGAACCGTTCCGGAAGCATGTTTTTGGTGAAAAAAAGCGGAATAAAGCGGGTTTTCTGCTCCCGGCCTGTCGTACCCCGCGGGGCAATGCCGTTATTTTGTCACTTTAAAACCAGTTACAAATCAACGGCATTGCCCTGTGAGGCAGAGTCGATTGGTTCCGCCTGCAGGGGCAGCATTTACCCCCCGCGCGGGTAGTTGGCTTCATCCTCGTCGACGTGGTCGGGTGGAGTAGTGCGCAGCACTTTAAAAAAGAAATAAGCCGTGACGCCAATGACGATGCCATTGGCGATAATCATCATAATAAGAGCGGATGTATTCATACCGGATGATTTTTGTGATGAGATAATGGCCAGGGGTTAATTTCTGACCACCGGAATCCTGCCTTCGCGGTCGCGCCTGTTTTGGGCAAGATATACCAGATATGCAATAAAGACAAAAACGAGTACCAGCAAAATGCGGGCGCCGTTGACGAACAGCAGTTTGTCTTCCAGCAAAGCGCGTTGTGCGGAATCGGTCGTGGCGGCCAGTTGTTCGTAAATGGCTTTGTTGCTGATCTGATCCAGAATACCGCCGTCGCTCAGCAAACTGCCAAGGAATACGGCGATGAGGATAACCGGGGTGACGTATTTGATGATATACTTGAAAATAACCGGCACTTTCATATCGGCGTTGCGGGTGATCTCATCCCAGGCCTTATCGATGCCGAATACCCAGGCGAACAAAATGATCTCAAACATGGCAAATACGACGAGCGAGACGGTGCCCGCCCAGTAGTCGTACTCGTCGAACACGCCGTATTGAAAGAATAACACGGTGGGCAAACCGAGCAGCAATACACTGGCGCCAAAAGCCCAGGCCGCCCGCTGGCGGTTCCAACCGAACTCGTCGCGCAGAAAGCCCATGATAGGCGTTCCCATGGCGAGCGAGGAAGTAATGCCGGCAAAAAACAGCAGGCCAAACCAGGCCAGACCGGCGATGGCGGCGAGCATCGGACCCCATTGCTGGAAGAGATAGGGCAGGGTACGGAATCCCAATCCAAGGCCGCCGGTTTGGGTCAGCTCCACCACGCGTTCGATGCCCAGGTAACCCACGGAGATCGGGATCAAAATAGCGGCGCCCAGCACCACTTCCACAAATTCGTTCATCCAGCCGGCGCTCATGGCGTTGAGCGCCACGTCGTCGCGGGAGCGCAGGTAAGAGGCATAACACTGTATGCTGCCCATACCCACTGAAAGCGTGAAAAATATCTGCCCGGCTGCTGCCAGCCACACTTTAAAATCCCAGATGGTGCTGAAATCCGGCGTCCACAGGAAATTAAGGCCTTCGGTGCCGTCGTAAACGGCTCCCGCTTCGCCCGCGGTGAGCGTAATGCCGCGCACGGCCAGAAAAATACCGAAAAATATCAAAAGTGGCATACCGATTTTAGCGGCTATTTCCACGCCGCCGCTCAGCCCGCGCGAGAGGATCCAGGTGTTCAGGGCCAGACATATAATCCAGAAAATGATCGGTTCGCTCGTGCCCAGGCTGACGTAGTCGGTGAACATTTGACTCACCGCCTCGGTACCTTGTCCGTTGAAAGCGCCGGCGATTGATTTCCAGACGTAGGCCAGCGTCCAGCTTTCGATATAACAATAGTAGGAAGCCACGGCGAGATTGGTGAAAATGCCGAACACGCCCACGTATTTCCACCATCTTTGTTTACGCCCGCTCAGGGTGTCGAGAATAAACGGCGTGGAGTGGTCGCCATACCGGCCGCCGTAACGCCCCATGCTCCATTCCACGAACAACAGCGGAATACCCATCAGCAGGAAACAGGTGAGGTAAGGGATAATGAAACTGCCGCCGCCGTTTTGGATGGCTTGTACCGGAAACCGCAAAAAATTGCCCAAACCGACGGCATTGCCCGCCATAGCCAGCACCAGGCCGACCCTCGAGCCCCAGGATTCTTTTGTTGACATAAGTAGCTTTCGTTAATGTTTTGCTATTCGACAAAAAAGGAGAATAAAAAATCCGGGCGTGAAAGTAGGCAATAATCTATTCCGTGCTAATCAAAACGAGGGTTAATTAAATAAGTCGCGCATGTCTCTGGGGTCGTCGTCGTCATCTTCTCCCAGGCCGCTGCCGGTGAGAAAGTCTTTGAATACCCATTTATTGTGGATAAAATCCTTGTTCAGCACTTCGAACTCGGCCAGGCCGTGCAGCGCCAGTTCCATGAATACCTGGGTGTCTGTTTCGGCGATGCCCGCGGCGTTCACCAGTTTTTTCAGGCCGGCTACCTGTTCCAGTTCTTCGGCAAATTTCGGGTCGGACAGGTCGTGCAGCAGGTCTACGGTGTTGCCGGCCGAAAACCAGGCTTTCAGCACGCCGTAGGGGTCGCGTTCCTGGCCTTTTTTCAGTTTGGTTGGATTGGGAAAATATTGCAGAAATACCTTTTTCAGCGCCGCGCCGATGATGTGCAGGGCCACGGCATGCGGGCCTTCCTGTTCGCCCTCGTACACCATCTCCACTTTGCCGGTGAGGGCGGGGATAACGCCCCAGAAGTCGGTGATACGGGCGGTGGTTTTGGCTTCCCCATTGCGCAGGATGCGGCGCTCGGCGGTGGAGTAGAGGTTTTCGTAGGCCGAAATGGTGAGGCGGGCGCTGACCCCGCTTTTTTTATCCACGTATTCGCTTTCGCGGGCGGCAAAGGCGATTTCTTCGATCAGGTCTTTGAGTACGTTCGGAATGCGTACCGCGTCGCGCTGGGCGGCGCTGATGCGCGATTCCTGTTCGGTGATGCGGCGACCGACCTCGATGCTGGCAGGGTAATGGGTGGTGATCTGGCTTTCGATGCGGTCTTTCAGCGGGGTGATGATGCTGCCGCGGTTGGTGTAGTCTTCCGGATTGGCGGTGAACACGAACATCACGTCGAGCGGCAGGCGCAGTTTGAATCCGCGGATCTGCATGTCGCCTTCCTGCAGCACATTGAACAGCGACACCTGGATACGTGCCTGGAGGTCGGGCAATTCATTGATGACGAACAGGCAACGGTGCGCGCGCGGGATCAGGCCGAAATGGATGACGCGCTCGTCGGAGTAGGGCAGGCGCAGGTTGGCGGCTTTAATGGGGTCGACGTCGCCCACCAGGTCGGCGATACTGACGTCGGGGGTGGCGAGTTTTTCCACGTAGCGCTCGTCGCGGTGCAGCCACTCGATGGGGGTTTCGTCGCCTTTTTCGGCGATCAGGTCTTTGGCGTAGCGGCTGATGGGCGCCAGGGGGTCGTCGTTCAGTTCGCTGCCGGCCACCGCGGGCACGTATTCGTCGAGCAGCCCGGTGAGCATGCGCGCGATACGCGTTTTGGCCTGGCCGCGCAGGCCCAGCAGCAGGATGTTGTGCCGGCTCAGCACGGCGCGTTCCACGTCGGGCAGCACGGTGTCGTCGAAGCCGAAAATGCCGGGGAAAACGGTCTCTTTCCGGCGGATTTTATCGATGAGATTGGCGCGAAGCTCTTCTTTGACACTTCTGGGCTCGTAGCCGCTGGCTTTCAGGCCGCCGAGGGTGTGGATGTGGCGAATGTCTTTCATACGGGGCAGGGAACAAGAAAAAGCCGATTTAGTTCGACCTTAAGCCAAAATCACATGGATACAAAAGTAAGATTTTTACGCAATTAAAGGGTTAATTTCCATCCTGGTTTTTAATTGCCTGCTCCCGCTCCATCCGCCTCAAATTCCGCAAAACAGCAATTCCGGCATTCACTTCGAAGCCGATCAGCAGGATCATGCAGTTCAGTTGCAGCCAGATCATCAGTACGATGAGCGTGCCGATAGAGCCGTATATTTTGTTGTAGCTGCCGAAATTATCCACGTAAAAAGAAAAACCCCAGGAAATGACAATGGACAAAAAGGTGGCCAGCAGCGCTCCCGGGTTAAAAAAGGGAATCCGGATATGGGTGGCGGCGCCATACCGGTAAATGGTGGAAAAGCCCGTGTAAAACAAAACGATCACCACCACCCATCGAAAGGTAAAAAACGTCACCCGGGTAATCAGGTCGGCCTTGATGTATTGAAACACAAAGCCGAGGATCGTGTTGCCGAGGATGACAAAAATGACGGCGCCCACCAGCACCAGCCCGACCAAAAAAGTCAGTTGGATACTGATCAGTCGTTTTTCAAAACCCGAGCGGCGCCGGAACGTGTGTTCATGTTCTTTTTCAAACCCGGCCATCATCGACAACATGCCGTTTGACGCGAACCAGATCGCCAGGAAAAAACCGAACGACAACAGGTCGCCGCGTTGCCGGGTGGCGATGTCCTGTATGGTTTTGAAGATCATATTGCCGGCGGAGCCAGGCATTACCTCGTGAATCGCCTCGCGCAACACATCGTCGAACGTCGCGTAAAGCGGCGTGTAAGCCAACAGGGTAAACAATACGATGATGGATGGAAATATGGCCAGGAAGAAGTCCCACGCCATGCTGTTAGCCCGCGTCAAAATCCGGTCGTCCTGCGTTTCTCGCCGGATAAAAACGATCAGGTTGTACAGCGGTATCCGCTTCAACCCCGGCAGAGAATGTGTTTTTGACCACGTTACCATCCAGGTCAACAGCGGATGGTGCGTGAAATAATGCGTAACGCGGGCGATATATTGGGCGGGTTTCATTTTTTTAGGTTAGCGGGTTTACGGGTTGCGGGTTAGCGGGTTGCGCGAAAGGGGGAACAAAGTATTGATTAACAAAGTATTGAATAACTACTGGGTATTGAGCGTGATGTGGCGCGGCTTCTGAATTAGAACCCGCAACCCGCCAACCCGTTAACCCGCCAACCCGCAACCCGTCAACCTTTAAAAGAATGGTCTCAATTTTTCTAATAAATGCTCCGGGGCGGGGACCACTTTTTTGGTAGCCGCCGCAAAAAAACACAAGCGCACGGTTCCGGCGTTGATCAATTTGCGTTTTTCGTTAAAAATCTCGCAGTGAAACGTGATGTATTCGTCCGGCAACCTGCGGATTTCCGTGTGCACGGTCAGCAGGTCGTCGTAATAAGCCGGGCGTACGAAACGCATTTCCAGGCTCACTACGGGAAGCCAGATGCCGTAGTTGTCTTCCAACTCTTTGTAGGTCAGTCCCAACGAACGGATCGTTTCCACCCGGCCCACTTCGAAATATTCCGCGTAGCGGCCGTAATACAGATAACCCATCTGGTCGGTTTCGCCGTAGCGCACTCTGAGTTGCGTGTCGTGACTATACATAAAGGAGGTTAACGGGTTGACGGGTTGCGGGTTGCGCGACGGGGGCACAAGGTATTGAATAACCCGCTAACCCGCAACCCGCAACCCGCTAACCTGCAACCCGCTAACCATTAAAAGTTTGTATCATTGCGCCCGGAATTTTAAACATACCGTTACATCCATGTTCTTGCTAGCCATGCCGGATTTCACTTCCGGCGAAGTTTGGATCAGTCTGCTTACCCTGACTTTCCTGGAGATTGTACTCGGGGTAGACAACATCATCTTTTTGTCGATCATTTCCTCAAAATTACCGCCGGAAGATCAGCCCAGGGCCAGAAACATCGGTCTGACGCTGGCCATGGCCCTGCGCATCGTGTTGCTGTTCGGTATCGTTTGGATCATCGGCATGAAAGCGCCTTTGTTCAGTATCGATTTGCCCGGCATACACGGCGATGTAACCGGACAGGGCCTGATCCTGTTTCTGGGCGGCATCTTTTTGCTGTACAAAGCCACCACGGAAATTCACCACAAACTGGAAAGCCCGGCTGCGACCGACGACCCGAAAGTGGGGAAGGGCAAAGCGGCGCTCAATGCCGTTATCCTGCAAATAGCCCTGATCAACATCGTCTTTTCCTTCGACTCCATCCTTACCGCCGTCGGTATAGCCAAAGACGTGCTGGTGATGATCATCGCGGTAGTAGCCTCGGTAGTGGTAATGATGTTGTTTTCCGGTTCGGTCAGCCGGTTTGTGAACAATCACCCGACAGTACAGATGCTGGGCCTGGCTTTTCTTATCCTGATCGGCTTTTCGCTGATCGCCGAGGCCGCCCACCTGGGACATTTTATCGAAGGCGCCGTACCCAAAGGATACCTGTATTTTGCCATTTTCTTCTCGCTTTTTGTGGAAATGCTCAATATTCGCATGCGAAAAACCCAGAAACCCGTACAGTTGCACGGCTATGCCGAAACTGCCCTTAAACAAGGCCTGCTGGACGATAATTTGCTGGATAATTCCTCCAAACCCTCCAAATAATTCCCGCCTCTAAACCCTCTAAACCTCATAAACCCTCTAAACCTCATAAACCCTCTAAACC
>CALEYM010000067.1 GCA_937926185.1 uncultured Bacteroidota bacterium
AATTAAACTTTTTCTCATTCGCGCTATTGAGATGCGAATCATGCTAACCAGTTACCTTTTAATTATAATAATAATCACATGAAAAGTACAATCTTCTGCCCGCCCGGCACACGTCGCGCGCCCTCTGCGCTATTATCTGCCGCTATCTCCCTCTATGATTTTAATCAGGATAGTCAAATTGTGACTGTCGATGTAATAGGCTTTTAACTCGACTGGTTTTATAAATTTTAACTGCTGCGCGTTCGTTGCGGGGCGCAAAGGAGCGCCCCGTATACGAACAGTATCAGGGTGTGAATAATGTATAAAAAATCGGGTTTAAATAATCAAATTTTGAACAGTGAAAAACGCGCAAATCAGACATCCCATTGCGCCATTGAAAATAAAAAATAATACGGCAAGATCAAGACTGAAATCAGAAATAGTGTTCGGTTCGTTGAGCACCGGCTGCAAAGGTTCGGGGGTATGCAAAGTAGTGCCTTCCGATACAATGACAACGGAATGGAAATGCCCGCACGCGACGGCCTGGATTTCTGTAACGGCGATTGAAAAACTTCGGTTTGCATTTATAAAATCCGCTATGTCCGAACAGATGATCCGCCGCTATTTCCGATGGCAGCTTTTCCAGGTATTCGAGCCCTACACGATGCCTGCTTTTATTGAAAAAAAATTGAAAACAAATAGAAAAATGACGATCGCTCCCGGCATTTACACTGTCCGGGAAACCAACGATGAATTAATTGTTGATTTTAATATCTTATGAAAAGACGAATGTTCAAACCTGAATTCCGGGACATGGCACATCAGGCGGCCTTTCCCTGTCAGTCGGTATTGGCCTGCCTGACCGGCGTACACAGCGGCGCCACATTCGCCCAGTTCGCGGCGGTGTGGACGCAAATGTTGCCCGAGTCGAAGATCGGCATGGCCATGGAACCGGTATTTGCTGTACCCGGACACGGGCCGGCGCCTGCCGGCGCGCCGTATCCCCCGGCGCACTATCACTATCCGGCAGATGCTTCCGGCAACATCCGGGAAGGGCCCGATTGAACCGCTTGCTGCCATAGTGCCATTGCTTCCGGCAAAAAGGTTTTTCCGGAGGGCAACCATGAGTTTTCATTGAGCTGATTCAATGCGCCATTAATCATTTTCTATTTTAAAATCCCGTTGCATGAAACGTTCCTTACTCTCCCGGCGTTCCGCCGAGGGCTTGACCGAAGTATCCGCGGTTTTACCGGCGGCTTCGACATTCCTGAATAAATTCGGGTTATTTGCGCTGTTCCTGGCCGTTGGCGCCGGGGTGGCCGCTTTTTATTACCGGGGGCTCCCAGGGGGAACCACGGCGACCAGGGCACTGACCCGCGAGCTCTGCTCGCCCCGGCAAGAATGGATTGACGAAGCCGGCGTCCGGCTCAGTTCCGTCAAAGATTTAGGCCGCACCGAAATCACCCTTTCCCGCGAACCGGTCGATATCAACCGGAAAAAATCTATCGCCAAAGTCGTCGGCATCCACCCGGAATTCGACAATCAACTCGACGCCGAGATGGTGTTCGTGTACGAAGACGCCGATCTCAACGGCCTCGATGAGGAGGAGTTGATACTGTACTCCTCCGCCGACAACGGAAAAACCTGGGACCCGCACCGCAACAGCTCGGTCGATCCCGAACGCAATACCATTCTCCTGAAAGGTATTGCGCATTTTTCGTTGTGGACGGCAGCAGAAGCGCCCCCGCCGGGATGTAGCGTGCCGGCGCCGCTCCTGTGGATGCGCCCGGAATCCGGGATTTCCGCTTCCGACGGCCAAACCGTGCAACAGTGGGACAATTTTGCAAACCCGGCTTACAACCTCACCCAGGCTACAGCCGGCGCCCGCCCAACCTACTACAACTCCACTGCGGATAACCTGCTGAACTACAACCCTTCGTTGAGCTTCGACGGCGGCGACGAACTGCGCAACGCCACCCGCCTGTACAACCAGACGGACCCGTTCCACCTGTTCGTGATCGCCAAAGATCAACGGACTTCACTCGCCCAGTTTCGGGCGCCAATGGGCATCGGCTCCGATGGGAACTATCCGGCCATGGATTTACAAACCGACGCCGGCAGCCCCAATGGCTGGAACCCCTGGGTGACCGGCAGCGCACCGGCGGCATGGGATGCCAGCAATGGCCTGCTTTTCAACGGCAATACGGGCGGTACCAACCAGCAACCGCAGATCTTTTCGTTCAGTTCGTTAAACGGAGGCACCAACAACTGCATTGGTTATGTCGACGGCTATACGGAAACCACCACCCTCGACGCAAACAACCAAGCCCAGATCGGCAATGGTATTTTCGTCGGTTCCAGCGGCGACGCGCAATGGCTGGGTCTGGTTTCCGAAGTGATCGTGTACAACCAGCAACTGTCGGGTACCGATCTGCAAAAAGTGGAAAGTTACCTGGCCCTGAAATACGGCATCACGCTGGATCAGCGGGTTGCCGAAAACTATATTGCCGGAAACGGGACGGTTCTTTGGGACGCCACCGTTGATGCGGCATACTCGAACAACATCGCCGGTATCGGCCGCGAAGACTGCCAGTTCCTCGACCAGCGCCAGTCGCAATCGGTCAACGGCGGCTTCCAGCCGCTCATCGGCAACGGCAACACCATTGCCACGACCAACGCAGGCAATGGCGGTTCCTTCGGCGCTGATGGCTCGTATATGCTGTGGGGCAGCACCAACGCCGCGGCTGCATTTGGTACGGGCTATGCGTTCAGTGGCATGAGCCACCGGCTCGACCGCATCTGGAAAGTCCGCGAAAGCGGCACGGTCGGCAGCGTCAAAGTTGCCATACCATCAAATAAATTCGGTGGCGCAACCCAGGTACACCTCCTGGTGAGCAACGACGCCACCTTCGACAACAGCGACTCGAAAATTTCGATGAGCATTGAAACCGTAGGGGGCGTGGATTACTACACCGCCACGACGAACTTTTCCAGCGGCCAACATTTTACGTTTGGCGCTTATGTAACCGCCCCGGGCGGTGTGACGGCGGGCTTGAACTTGTGGCTTAGAGCGGATCTGGGTACGACGCCCGCAACAACGGGCACGCTGACCAATTGGGCGGATCTGGCCTTGGGTAATGATGCCGGCCAAATTGCCACAACACCCTTGCCATCCCTGATTGACGGCAGCGCTTCGTTATTCAATTTTAACAAAGCCGTACAATTTACAGCTACCAACCAGCGCATCGGCAATATTACGTCAACCACTACGGGTACGCTGAACTATGACATTTTTACCCTGACCAAAGAGGGTATGACCGGTACGCGGCTATTTAACATTGGCCGGAATAATACAACCTTCGATGGCGCTAACTGGGATTCCCCGGGTTTGTACTCGGATGCTGTTGGCAATATCGCGGTGCGAAGAGCATCCGATGGAGGCTTGCTCTATCTTGCAAATCCCGGCGGATCGTTTAATACCACTATACCTTCCATTACGTACAATCGCTTCACGGATATTTCTGCTACAAAAGGATACAACGGCGCCGCAACAGGTGGCGTGGCGGCCTATTCAACAGCGGGCGCGCCAACCGGCGGTTACATTGTAGGTTCGAATGCGGGAACCGGTACCTCCGGCGATGATCCCGGATTGATTGGAACCGTTGGCGAATTTATCGTGTACAACCGGAATCTTTCAACCGCTGAAAGAAGGCGGGTGGATACGTATTTGGCACTCAAATATGGCGTCACCCTCGACCAGTCAACGGTCCCGGATTATTTGGCCGCAGATGGCGGAATAATCTGGAATTCCAGCACGAATACCGGCTACAACAATAATATTGCAGGTATCGGCCGGGAGGATGCGCAATTGTTAACGCAAAAGCAATCAAAATCAGTCAATGCCGGCTTCCAGCCGGTTATCGGCAACGCCAACGAACTGGCCGCCACCAACGCCGACCACACGGGCACGTTCTCAGCCGACGGCAGTTTCCTTTTGTGGGGTTCCGACAACGGCGCCGCTACATTCGGCACGGGCTACGCTTTTTCCGGCATGACCCACCGGCTCACGCGTATTTGGAAAACGCAGGAAACCGGCACGGTCGGTTCGGTGAAAGTAGCCGTTCCGGCTGCGAGTTTTTCAGGTAATGCCACGCAACTGCACCTCCTGGTTAGCGGCGACGCTACATTTGACAACGCCGACCAGAAAATCGCCATGAGCGTGGAATCCGTGGGCGGTGTGAATTACTACACGGCCACAGTGGACTTTACCAGCACCCAGCATTTCACCTTCGGTGCTTTCCTGACCACGCCCGGCTGCGTGGCCGCCAACCTGCTCACCTGGTATAAAGCCTCCAACGGCGTCACCGGCGATCCGGTTTCGGCCTGGCAGGATGCGGTGAACGGTTATGACGTTATTCAGAACAACGCGGCACACCGCCCTGCCCTCCAAAGCGCAGCCATAAACTTCAATCCTGCCCTGCTTTTCGACGGTAGCAACGATCATCTGGAATACACCGCCGGACGGTTCATTACCACCACCAGCCCCGGCACACTGTTCGGCGCAGCCACCAACGCAGGTGATGCAGGTTATGAAAACCTCGCCGACCTGGGTATCGACAACCCGCACATGGGCAAGCTGGGCAGCCAGCAAATTCAATACATGAACGGCTCCGCGCCCATTCAGATCGTACAACCCGGCAACTTTGCCACCGACCGGCCGCACGTATGGGGCTACTTCTGGAACGGAGGCGGCCCCAACGTGGGCAGCGGCGTACGCCTGAACGGTACCGAGTTTTATGAAGCCAATACCGAGGCCACCCTGGTAGCCAACAGCGGATACGTGGACGGCCTTTGGACCATCGGCGCCTACGACGGCGTGGAAGTCTGGAACGGCCTCATCGGCGAGATCATCCTGTACGACCGCAACCTCGCCGCCTGGGAAAAAGACAAAGTGGAATCCTACCTCGCGCTTAAATATGGCAATACGCTGACCCATAACTATTATGCCGGCGACTGGAACGGCGCCACGGGAACCACCTTATGGACGCTCGGCGGCGGCTATGACAACGACATTGCCGGTATCGGCCGCGACGATTGCCAGGCGCTCAACCAGAAACAGTCCAAATCGTCCAATCCTGGTTTCCAGCCGGTGATTGGCAACGCGGGCCAGCTGGCCGCTTCCAACGCCGCGCATACAGGCAATTTCAGCGCCGATGCCAGCTTCCTGCTTTGGGGCGGCAACAGCGGCGCCGCAACCCTGGGTGTACCTTATGCATTCAGCGGCATGTCGCACCGCATCACCCGTATCTGGAAGGTACGGGAAAACGGCACGGTAGGCACGGTAAAAGTAGGCGTTTTGAAATCGGATTTTCCGGGCAGCGCCACACAGATACACCTGCTGGTCAGTAACGACGCGACTTTTGACAACAGCGACACCAAAATTTCCATGACGCTGGAATCCGTCGGCGGTGTTGATTATTACACGGCTACCGCCGATTTTAGCAATAATCAGCATTTCACCTTCGGCGCTTACGTAACGGCGCCGGGCTGCGTGGCCAGCGGTCTTTCCTGGTGGCTCCGCGCCGACCAGGGTACCCAACCCGCCGTACCGGGCAACCTGACCGACTGGATCGATCAGGGTTTGGGCGAATATCCCTTTGCGTATGTCAATTCCGACCCGGCTTTGGTGGATAACGGCCTGAACTACAACCCCGTGGTGAATTTCGACGGAAACGACTTTTTCCGCACCGACCCGGGCGCCGGTACGCTGAACTACACCTCGACTTTCACAGAAGGCGAGGTATTTGTGATCACCAAATCGACGAACCCAACTACAGGGGCCCTGGGCGCCCCTTACGATTTCGGCGGCAACAGCAATACACACTACCCCTACTCAAACGGCTATATTTACAACGACTTCGGAACCACTGTGCGTAAGGCCTGGCATCCCCAAACCCTGACGGTGATCGAAGGCGGCGGTACTGCCGGAGGCCCGGCAGTAGATGTGACCGGCTGGCACCTCTGGAATACCTACAGCGCCGTTAACGATTGGAAATCCTCCTTCGATGGCACGGTGGCCTATTCCACTACTTCCAATGTAGTGAGTTTCAATACCAGCACCGGTGGCAACCACATTGGCGCCGTCACCAGCTATATATACAGTGGCGACATTGCGGAGGTGGTGTTGTACAACCGCAAATTATCGGCGGCCGAGCGCAAAACTGTCAACAGTTACCTGGCGCTCAAACACGGCCTCACGCTGGATCAGACCGCGCCGAACGACTATGTGGCCGGCGACGGTACAACCGTGATCTGGAATGCGACGGCCAACCCGGCTTACAGCAAAAACATCGCCGGTATAGGACGCGACGACTGCCAGGCGCTCCTGCAAAAACAGGCCAGAAGCGCCAACGACGCCGGCGACGTAACGATCGCCCTGGGCGCCTTGGTTGCCGCTTCCAACGCGGCTAATACTGCTGTTTTTTCCGCCGACAAACGTTTTATGCTTTGGGGCAACAACGGACAGACTGCCTCGTTTGCCCTGCCCGTTACGGCTTCCAATGTGAACTACCGCATGAGCCGCGTCTGGAAAGTGGACAAGACCAACTGGGCCGACACGGATATTACTTTTTACATCCCCAACAATCAGGCCTCTCACCTGCTGATCAGCTCCGATCCCGCGTTCGGTACCATTAGCCAGGAACTGGCCTTGACCGATAACGCGGTGACGATCAACTCCTCTCTGATCCCCGACGGCAGCTATTTTACCTTCGCCCGGCTGTTTTATCCGCCTGGCGGCGTATTGTCGAACCTGGATTTTTGGGTGCAGGTAGAAGGTAGCTCCTATACTGCCAACATGCCGACCTCCGACAATCAGGTGATCGATACCCTGGTGGATCTGGTGAAAGACGGCCGCGCGTACAACCCGACCGCTACCCAACGCCCCGTTTACCAGGATGACGAGTGCGACCTGCTGAACTATCATCCGGTAATGCGCTATGATGCCGTGGACGACCACTGGTGGACCACCGCCGATGTCGATAAAGACGTATTTGATCAATTTGCCGTTTTTGTGGTCTTCAAATCGCCCAGCACCGTGCAGAACAGCGGGTTGTGGGGCAATGCCGATGGCTCATTCCAACGCTTTAGCCTGGTTACCAACACCAACCGTACCTGGTGTTCACCCTGCCTGACATTCAATAATGTTATTTCACCGAACACCTGGTACATTGCTTCCGATATCATCGACAATACCGGGGCGGCTAATGCTTCTCAGTTATTTGCCAGCGGCAAACTCAACGCCACGTTTACGAATACTTCCGGTTTGTCCTCCGCGCCGTTCTATATAGGCCGCCGCGGCCTGATCACCGACTTTTTCCGGGGCGATATGGCCGAGGTCATTTTATACGGCGTACCGGTAGGGGGGACGGGCCCTGTATTCTCTACCATGCAACGACGGGCCATAGAATCGTACCTGGCCGTGAAATACGGTATCACGCTCGACCAAACGGTATCGGTAGACTATATTGCCTCCGACCTGACAACCAAGATTTGGGATGCGGCTGCCAATGGCATTTATAAACACGATATTGCAGCCATTGGCCGCGACGTGCAGGGCAGCTTGTATCAGAAACAAAGCCGCTCGGTAAACACTGACGGGCAGATCACAATTGCCGTAGGTAATGAAGTGGCGCGGGACAATGCATCCAACAATGCTACCATTCCGAACGACTTGTCCTTCTTTGCCTGGAGCGATAACGACGGCGCGCTGAATTTTACCACGTCCGTCTCCGGCGCCAACGTGAACAAACGCCTGACCCGCGTCTGGAAAGCTGATAAAACCAACTGGAGCGACCAGAACATTACGCTCTGTTATACTTCGGGCAAAGGTCGTTACCTGCTCATCAGTTCCGACCCCACCTTTTCCACGATCGACCAGGAACTGCCTTTCAATGAAAATGGCTGTGTGACATTCAACTCCGCCCTGATTCCAGACGGCGCCTATTTTACCGTCGGCTCCGCCGATCTGGCGCCGGGTTGTGTCAGCAGCGGTTTGCGTCTCTGGTTGCGCTCCGATGCCGGCATAGGGTGTTCTGAAGGCCCGAACATCGAGCAGTGGTACGATTTTTCGCCCTACGGCAACAATCCCACCACTACGAACGGTCCGGAATTTTTGATGAACAGCATCAACTTCAACCCCTCGATTTCTTTCAACGGAACCGACGACCGTTTCGACTGGACGAACTTCACGAGTAGCTTCACCGCCGGTGAAATATTTTACCTGATCAAAAGCGACCGGGCGCCCACGGTGAACAACGGTTTTGCTGCCTGGGGCAACGATCACTGGCAGCATTATACCTGGGGCAACCAGAATATCTACGATGCGTTCGGCTCTACCACCCGGCAGAATTTTGTGCCCGGATGGAATATTCAGCAACCGAATATTTATAACACGATGTCGAAAGCCGGCAAATGGACGGCCTGGAACAACGGCACGGAAGTGTACAACAAAAACACAAACACGGTCCGTTTTAACCAGGCAGCCACCAACCTTGGTTTTGGCAACCTGACTTATTTCGACGGTGAAATCCCGGAAGTCATCCTGTATGACCGGGAACTTACCCTGACGGAAAAACAAAAAGTCAATACCTACCTGGCCATCAAATACGGCCAGACCCTGTCGCACAATTATCTGAGCAGTACCGGAACCATGATTTGGACAGCCGGCGGCGGCTACGATTACCGCATCGCGGGTATCGGTCGCGAGGATTGCCAGAGTCTGTATCAAAAACAATCGAGATCGGTGAATACCGGCGCGCTGGTGACCATCGGAATTGGCGCTATCGCCGCCACTAACGCGGAAAATGACAATGACATCACCGCGGATGCCTCCTTCCTTGTTTGTGGCGACAACAACGGCGCCGTCGCCTATACGGTCGATATTCCAAACTTCAATCTGTTGGCACGCCAATGGAAAGTGCAGGAAACCGGCACGATCGGCCCGGTGGAAGTGTACACCGACGAACCCGGCGCCTCACACCTCATCGTGGACACCGACGGCGACGGTAATTTTGCCACCGGCTCGCCCACCTATATGGCGCTCACCGGAGGCAAGGCTAGTTTCGATTTCGACAACGGCGACCATTTTACCTTCGGTAAAGTCGATTGCATCGTCAACAACACTTATACCTGCTCTACAGGCGGCCCGGTGGACCTGACCAGCTATGTGCTGGCCTACGATGCGGGCGGCACCTGGACAGACGTCGACAACAGCGGCGCCAACATTTCCGATCCGACCAACGTCGATCTCGCCAGCTTGGCTAACGGCGTTTACACGTTCAAATATCAATACCCCGCCTCGCCGTTCTGTTACGAGGTAGTGGTCAATCATGTGAGCGTTATCCCGGCCCCCGCGCTGGATGATATCACGGCCTGTGAAGGCGACGACGTGACAATCTTGGTACCTTTCTTTAATATTCCGCAGGAAGAAGTGTTCCATGCCGGTTTTGACGGAGCGGCAACTTATGTGGCGCAGGGCGAATGTGCCGGCGCCAGCATCGGCACCTGCCCAACCAGCAACCCGTCGGTCGTCACGGCCGAGGGCCTGACCCTTTCGGGCGATTTCTCTACTCTTCGCCGCTCTTCGGATTATATCCGGCGGATCAACGGTGAGCTGACTTTTAACGATGTAAACAGTGCGTTTTGCGTACAAACAGCTACGCAATCGATCAGCCCGGGCGATGAAGTCGCGATCTCGGTAGACCTGCGCCGGTCGTACGGCTATATGGAACCCGACGATTACATCCGGGTGTACAGTATTATCAACGGCGTGGAAACGCTGGAAAAAGAGTACGCCGGCCAGATCAGCGCCAGTATGCAGACCTTTCTTAAAACGGGAATCAATGCCAACACCGTTGCCATCAAGGTGTGTGTGAAATGTGGCGACGGACAATATGGCATTGGCGGCTATGACGGCCCGCTGGAGCAATTTGCCATCGGCGATATGAAGATTGTGGTTACGCCGCAATTACCCACCTACACTTTCTACGATGCCAACCCGACAATGGGCCCGGCTAACGTACTGGGCACCGGCCAAAGCTACGATCCGGAAACCACGCCGGCGCAAAGCCCGGAAACTGTCTGGGTAACCTCCTCGGTCAATGGCTGTGAAAGCGCGCCCGAACCCGTGGTGATCAGCGTATCGCCCAACTCCGTGGAAATGATGGACGGTTCGATCGGTTACTATTGCCCCGGCGGTCCGGGCGCCAATCCGACCCTGAACCTGAACAACCTGGTTATCAACTATCAGACCGGCGGCTCCTGGACCGACGACGACGCTACAGGTGTCAGCCTGGCTAATCCGACAGCCGTCGACTTCACCGGCGTACCCAATGGCGTGTACCACTTTACGTACACGGTATCCGGCGCGCCGCCCTGCAACGGCGAATCTGCCACCGTGATCGTTTCCATCGGCGATGCTGCCGACGACCCGATACTGGACAATATTACCGTTTGCGAAGGGGCGCCCACCGTGATCTATATGCCCATACCGGAAGCAGGTGTTGAAACGCTTTTTGAGGCTGATTTCAGCGGAACAACGGGTTATATCGCCCACGGCGAATGTACCGGCGCCGGGATTGCAACCTGCCCGGTCAACGACGCCTCGATCATTTCTTCAGAAGGCCTGACTCTTTCCGGCGATTTTTCCACCCTGAAACGCTCCTCCGACTATATCCGGCGGATCAACGGCGAACTGGTTTTTCACGACGTGAATAGCCCGTTCTGCCTGCAAACGCCGGTTCAAAACCTATCTCCCGGCGACGAGGCGGCCATTTCCGTGGTGTTGCGCCGTTCGGGCGGTTACATGGAAACCGACGATTATATCCGGATTTACAGTATTATCAACGGTGTGGAAACACTGGAAAAGGAGTATGCCAGCCAGATCAGCGCCGTCCCGCAAACTTTTACAAAAACGGGTATTACCGGCGCCACCGTGGCCCTCAAGGTATGTGTGAAAAACGGCGACGGCATGTCCGGCATCGGCGGCGTCGACGGCCCGCTGGAGCAATTTGCCATCAGCGACATGAAAATCATCAAAACGCCGGAACTGCCCACCTGCACCTTCTACGACGCCGACCCGGGCGCCGGGCCCGCTAACGTGCTGGCTACCGGTTTCAGCTACGATCCCGGCACCACAGTAGCCACCAGCCCGGAGACGGTATGGGTCAGCTGTGTACAAAACGGATGTGAAAGCGACGCGGTACCGGTGGTGATCACGGTGAATCCGAACCCCCTGATGATGATGGACGGCTCTATCGCCCATTATTGCCCGGGCGGCCCGGGCGCCAATCCGGTGATTAACTTGCAGGCGCAGGTGTACAACTACCAACCGGGCGGAACCTGGACCGATGCGGACGGCGCCGGGGTTAACCTCGCCTCCCCCACCGCGGTGAACTTTTCGGGCGTACCCGCGGGTTCATATCACTTTACTTACGCTATTGCAGGCACTCCGCCTTGTGTGGGGGAAGCCGTGACCATCATCGTTTCCATCGATGAAATGACGGAGGATGTGCCGGTGTTGTCCGGTACGACGGCTGGCAATACCTGCCCCGTAACCACGGCAGATTTGAGTAGCCTGGTCTCCAGCCCCACTCCGCCGGGATCAAGCCTGGTGTGGAGTACCGACAACGACCCGGGCGACGGACTGAGCAGCACGGTCGCAAATCCGGCAGCTGTAAATGCCTCGGGCACTTATTATGCTTATTATCAAACGAATGGCTGCTATGGCGACCCTTCGGCTGCCGTTGTGGTAACGATTACTATATGTAACAACCTGCCTGTTATCGTGAATAATGGCAGCGCTTCTACTCATGCGGTCAATTTTCCGGAAAATGGCGTGACCGCGGTAGAGAATTATAATGCTACGGATGCGGATGGCGACACGGAAAACGGCGGTGGCCTCGTATGGAGTATCAGCGGTGGCGCCGACGCTGCCCTGTTCTCTATCGATCAAATGGGTAACATCACATTCAACGCCGCTCCGGATTATGAAAATCCGCTGGATGCAGACTTGAATAACACTTATGTAGTCGAAATCACGGTCACGGACTCTTACGGAGATACCGATGTGCAAACGCTGACCATTACGGTAACCAATGACAATACAGAAGATGTCGATGGCGATGGTGTTACCGAAGCAACAGACCCGGACGATACGGACCCCTGCGTACCCGATGCGAATGCATTGGCCTGCCCGACCGGTGATTTCGACGGCGACGGCGATACCAATGCCGATGAAACGCTTGCCAGCACCGATCCAACCGATCCTTGTTCAGCCAGCAATCCGAATAACCTGGCTTGCCCGACCGGCGATTTCGACGGCGATGGCGATACCAATGCAACAGAAACGACTAATAACACCGACCCGACCGATCCTTGCTCGGCCAGCAATCCGAACAACCTGGCTTGCCCAACCGGCGATTTCGACGGCGACGGCGACACCAACGGCGATGAAGTTACCAACAGCACCGACCCGACTGATCCCTGCTCGGCCAGCAACCCGAACAACCTGGCCTGTCCGACGGGCGACTTCGACGGCGATGGCGATACCAATGGCAACGAAACCTTCCTGGGCACCGACCCGACGGACCCCTGCTCGGCCAGCAATCCGAACAACCTGGCTTGCCCGACCGGCGATTTCGACGGCGACGGAACGCCCAACGGTACTGATCCGGCGCCAACCGATCCCTGTGTACCCAACCCGAATGTACTGGCTTGCCCAACCGGCGATTTCGACGGCGACGGCACACCCAACGGTTCTGATTTTGATCCCGTCGATCCCTGTGTGCCAAATCCGAATGCACTGCCTTGTCCAACGGGCGACTTTGACGGCGACGGTACGCCCAACGGCACTGACCCTGATCCAACGGATCCTTGCGTACCCAATCCGAACGTGCTGGCATGCCCGACAGGTGATGTGGACGGCGACGGAACCCTGAACGGTGTTGACCCGGCTCCGACCAATCCCTGCGTTCCCAACCCGAACGTATTGGCCTGCCCGACCGGCGATACGGATGGCGACGGATTGACCAACGCACAGGAATCGACGCTGGGCACAGATCCGACAGATGCTGATACCGACAACGATGGACGGACAGACGGGCAGGAGGTTGGCCCTGACGGCGTATATAACGTGGGCGTGGATACCAATCCGAAAGACGCCGATACCGACAATGACGGTATCAGCGACGGCGATGAAATCAACGCAACCGGACCGCTCACCGCTTACGGAATTCCTACCAACCCCCTGGTGGCCGACAGCGATGCCGACGGCATCAACGATGGTATCGAAGCCGGTGTGACCAGTCCCATACTGGGTGGTAACTCCAATAATGGGACCCCGTACAACGGTACGCCGCTCTCCTTTGTAGGCGACGCCGATCCGGGCTCCACCACCAACCCCGCCAACGACGATACCGACGGCGACGGCCTGTTGGACGGCGTGGAGGACGCCAATCACAACGGTATGGTGGAAAACACCGGTATCAGCGGCACCGGTACCACCTCCAGCGGTGAAACGAATCCAAACGATAACGATACCGACAACGACGGCGTGACTGATGGCGTGGAGATTGCGACCTACAATACCAATCCGCTGGATACGGATACCGACAACGATGGTATCACCGACGGAGAAGAAACCGACAACGACAGCTTCAACGACGGCGATCCGCTCGATCCCTGCGACCCGGATATGAACTCCCCGGCTTGCCCAACGGGCGATACCGACCTGGATGGCGTACCCAACAGCGTGGAGATCGCGGATGGCACCAATCCCTCCGACCCTGATTCCTATAAGGATACGGACGGCGATAAGGTGCCGGATTTCGTGGAAAGCCAAAACGGTACCAACCCGAATGACGGTACCGATTATGCCGACGCCGACGGCGACCTGGTACCCGATTACGTGGAAACCACCTGGCAACCCAACAACGGTGGCATCGCGACCGACCCGGGTAATGCCAATAGCTTTGTGGATACCGACAGCGGCGGTGTGCCCGATTACGTGGAAACCATTCTTTTCCCGAACCAGGGCTTGTCCGCAACAAATCCGAACAGCGCGGGCGACGACGACCAGGATACGGACACCGACGGCGTACCCGACTATCAGGAACTGCTCGACGGTACCAACCCGATGGATCCGGCCTCATTTGAGGACAACGACGGTGATCTGGTACCCGATTACGTGGAAGCACAAAACGGTTCCGATCCGAACGACGGTACCGATTATGCCGATGCAGATGGCGACCTGGTGCCGGATTACGTGGAAACGACGTACCAACCCAATAACGGCGGCGTAGCCACGAATGCGAACGATCCGAACGACTTTACCGATACGGATAACGGCGGTGTGCCGGATTACGTGGAAACGGTGCTCTTCCCCAATTCGGGTGTGCCGGCCACCAATCCGAACGTCGCAGCCGATGACGATCAGGATTCCGACGGCGATGGCGTGCCCGATTATCAGGAACTGCTCGACAACACCGATCCGAACGACCCGGCCTCCTACACAGATACCGACGGCGACTTGGTGCCGGATTATGTTGAAAATCTCGACGGTACCAACCCGAACGATCCGACGATCTATGCCGACGCCGACGGCGACCTCGTTCCCGACTACGTCGAAACGACCTACCAGCCCAACAACGGCGGTACGGCCACCGACGAAAACGATCCGAACGACTTCACCGATACCGATACCGGCGGCGTACCCGACTATGTCGAGGAAATACTGTTCCCGAACAGCAGCCTCCCGGCCACCGACCCGAACAATAGCAACGACGACGGCCAGGATACGGACAATGACGGCGTACCCGATTACCAGGAACTCCTCGATGGCACCGACCCGAACGATCCGGCATCCTACACGGATACCGACGGCGACCTCGTACCTGATTATGTGGAAGACCTCGACGGTACCGATCCGAACGATCCCTTGAGCTACGACGATGCCGACGGCGACCTCGTTCCCGACTACGTCGAAACAACCTGGCAGCCGAATAACGGCGGTGCGGCCACCGACGAAAACGACCCGAACGATTTCACCGACACGGATAGCGGCGGCGTGCCCGATTACGTGGAAGCCGTGCGTTTCCCGAACGAAGGTCTTACCGCCACCGATCCGAACCTGATGGCCGACGATAACCAGGACAGCGACAACGACGGCGTTCCGGATTACCAGGAACTGCTCGACGGTACCGATCCGCAGGACGGCCTGAGTTATACCGACTCGGATGGCGACCTGGTACCGGATTACGTCGAAGACCTCGATGGCACTGATCCGAATGACGCAACGGTGTACGCTGATGCCGACAACGACCTCGTGCCGGATTACGTCGAAACCACCTACCAACCCAATGCCGGCGGTGCGCCCACCGACGAAAACGACCCGAACGACTTTGTCGATACCGACAACGGCGGTGTGCCCGACTACGTGGAAACCGTGCTGTTCCCGAACGAAGGCGTTCCGGCTACCGATCCGAACGCCGCTGCCGACGATGATCAGGATAGCGACAACGACGGTGTGCCCGACTACCAGGAACTGCTCGACGGCACCGATCCGAACAACCCGGCTTCATATTCCGATGCCGACGGCGATCTCGTTCCGGATTATGTGGAAACACAGGATGGTACCAACCCAAATGACGGCACGGATTATGCCGATGCGGACGGCGACCTCGTCCCGGATTACGTGGAAACGACGTATCAGCCGAATAATGGCGGCGTAGCCACCAATGCCAACGATCCGAACGACTTTACCGATACTGACAACGGCGGTGTGCCGGATTACGTGGAAACGGTGCTTTTCCCGAACGAAGGCCTGGCGGCGACCGACCCGAACGTGGCGGCCGACGACAATCAGGACAGCGACAATGACGGTGTGCCGGATCACCAGGAACTGCTCGACGGCACCGACCCGGACGACGCATCCTCCTTTGCGGATGCGGACGGAGATTTGGTTCCGGATTATGTAGAGAACCAAAACGGCACCGACCCGAACGACGGCACGGATTATGCCGACGCGGACGGCGACCTCGTCCCGAATTACGTGGAAACAATTTACCAGCCGAACAACGGCGGTACAGCCACCGACCCGAACGATGCCAACGACTTCACGGATACGGATAATGGTGGCGTGCCCGACTACGTGGAAACCGTGCTGTTGCCGAACGAAGGTCTTACACCGACCGATCCTAATGTGGCGGCCGACGATAACCAGGATACCGACGGCGACGGCGTACCGGATTACCAGGAGCTGCTCGACGGCACTGACCCGGATAACCCGGCTTCCTACACGGACAGCGACGGTGACCTCGTGCCCGACTACGTCGAAACACAGGACGGCACCGACCCGAACGACGGTACGGATTATGCCGATGCGGACGGCGACCTGGTGCCCGACTACGTCGAAACAACCTGGCAGCCCAACAATGGCGGCTTGGCAACGGATGCCAACGATCCGAACGATTTTACCGATACGGACAATGGCGGAGTTCCCGATTATGTGGAAACCATTCTGTTCCCGCAGGTGCCTTTACCGGCAACCGACCCGAACGTTGCGGCAGATGATAACCGCGATACCGACGGCGACGGCGATACCGATTACGAGGAACTTATGAATGGCACCGATCCAACCGATCCCTGCTCGGCATCTGATCCGAACAATCCGGCTTGCCCGACGGCAGATACCGACGGCGATGGCCTGACTAATACGCAAGAGGCCAACCTGGGTACCGACCCGACCGACCCGGATACGGATAATGACGGCCGTACAGACTTCCAGGAAGTAGGCCCCGACGGCATATTCACCGCGGGTATTGATACTAACCCGCTCGATTCCGATACCGATAACGACGGCATCAGCGACGGCGACGAGGTGAACAGCACCGGTCCCCTCGGGCCTTTCTCCGGGGCTACCAACCCGTTGAATCCGGATAGCGATGGCGACGGTATCAAAGACGGCGTGGAGGCTGGCGTAACCGTACCGTTGTCAGGCGGCACGTCCAACAATGGAACCCCCTTTACTGGCACCACTACGCCGTTCGTGGGCGACGCCGATCCGTCCACTACCACCGATCCAACCCAGGACGACACGGATGGCGACGGACTTAACGACGGCGAAGAAGATGCCAACAAAAACGGTAAAGTAGACAATACCGGCATTAGCGGTACCGGAACCAGCACCTTCGGGGAAACAAACCCGAACCTGGCGGATACCGATGGCGATGGCATCCAGGATGAAGTCGAAACAGTTACTTATGGCACCAATCCGCTGGATACCGACACCGACGACGACGGTATTACGGATGGCGAGGAAACCGACGGTGATACCATCGATGACGGCGATCCGCTCGATCCCTGCGATCCGAACCCGAACTCGCCGGCATGCCTCACTGGCGATACGGATGGCGATGGTGTACCGAACAATGTTGAAACAACGGATGGCACCGACCCGAATGATTCGCTTGATTATAAAGATACGGATGGCGACCTGGTGCCCGATTACGTGGAAGGTCTCAACGGAACCAATCCGAACGACCCGACCGCGTACACGGATACGGACGGCGATCTGGTACCGGATTACGTCGAAACGATCTGGCAACCCAATAGCGGCGGCGCCCTGACAAATCCTGCTGATCCGAACGATTTCACCGATACGGATAACGGCGGTGTGCCCGACTACGTGGAAACGGTATTGTTCCCGAACGAAGGCCTGACAGCCACCGACCCGAACGCGGCAGCCGACGACGATCAGGACAGCGATAACGACGGTGTGCCCGATTATCAGGAATTGCTCGACGGTACCAACCCGAACGACGCAGCTTCCTATACCGACAACGACGGCGATCTGGTGCCAGATTATGTGGAAACTCAGGACGGTACCGACCCGAACGACGGCACAGATTATGCAGATACAGACGGCGACCTGGTACCCGATTATGTGGAAACCACTTACCAGCCGAACAACGGCGGCACGGCTACCGATCCGAACGATCCTGCCGACTTTACCGATACGGACAACGGCGGTGTGCCCGACTATGTGGAAACGGTGTTGTTCCCGAACGAAGGCCTGGCGGCGACCGACCCGAACGTGGCGGCCGACGACAACCAGGATAGCGACGGCGACGGCGTGCCGGATTACCAGGAACTGACCGACGGCACGGACCCGAACGACGCGTCTTCATACGCTGACGGCGACGGCGATCTCGTGCCCGATTATGTGGAAACACAACAAGGCACCGACCCGAACGACGGCACGGATTACCTCGACACGGACGGCGACCTGGTACCGGATTACGTGGAAACGACGTACCAGCCGAACAACGGCGGCGTGGCGACCAATGCCAACGATCCGAACGACTTTACCGATACGGATAACGGCGGCGTTCCGGATTACGTGGAAACGGTGTTGTTCCCGAACGAAGGCCTGACGGCGACCGACCCGAACGTGGCGGCCGACGACAACCAGGACAGCGACAACGACGGCGTACCGGATTACCAGGAACTGCTCGACGGCACCGACCCGAACGACGCGTCCTCGTACGCTGACGCAGACGGCGACCTGGTGCCCGATTACGTGGAAGGGCAACAAGGCACCGACCCGAACGACGGCACGGATTACCTCGACACGGACGGCGACCTGGTTCCGGATTACGTGGAAACCACTTACCAGCCGAACAACGGCGGCGTGGCGACGAATGCCAACGATCCGAACGATTTTACGGATACGGACAATGGCGGCGTTCCGGATTACGTGGAAACGGTGTTGTATCCGAACCTGGGAATGCCGGCGACCGATCCGAACAACGCGGCCGACGACAATAACAACAACGACGGCGATACGCTGACGAACTATGAAGAACTGGTAGGCGGATCCGATCTGAACGATCCCTGCGATCCGGTTCCCTGCGATGCAGTTATCACGGCTAAAGTATACCTGGGCGGGGCGTATAACGATGGAACGGGGCTGATGCACGACGATTTGCGGGTAAAAGGCCTCATCCCGCTGACCCAACCGTACAATGCGCTGACCGACTTCAACTACAACGGAACAGAAACCGTGAATGCCTCGGTATTCACAACCACCGGACCGAATGCTGTTGTCGATTGGATATTTGTTGAATTGCGCGATCAAAGCGACCCGACAGTATCCCTGTACAAACGCGCCGGCCTGGTGCAACGCGATGGCGATATTGTGGATGTGGATGGCGTTTCGCCGCTCACCTTTACCGGGGCGGGCGTCAACAACTATTATGTTTCCGTCAGGCACCGAAACCACCTGGGCGTGATGACGCAGGCGCCGGTCGCCTTCGGTGTAACACCGCCAATAGTCGACTTTACGCTCGGAGCGACGCTCAACTATCAACTGAGCGGGCCTACCGGCTCGGCGTATGCCCAACAACTGTGGCCGAGCAGTAAACTCAGTTTGTGGCCGGGCAATATGTCGAATCAACCGGCAGCGCCTGATCCGCACACGGGTGATCGCGTGATCTATCAGGGGCCTGCAGCCGACGTGGAAGACGCCTACTTCGCAGTGTTACTCGATCCTGCCAACACCAGTTTCCTGCCGGTTCATGTTGTCGATCCGATCTACAGCCGGGCAGATGCGAACATGGACGGTAAAGTGATCTATCAGGGCAGTAACGCTGATCCGGATGTGACATTCTTCACAGTGTTCCTCTTCCCGGATAATACCTCGGTGCTCCCGATATTCAAAGTATTTGAACAAATACCGAAGTAAACGAAAGATACCGCCCGGCGCCAAAGCGGCGCCGGGCGGGAATTTCTGTTGCAGTCTCTCATCTATCAGGTTTCATTAAAAATAACAAAATATGTCAACTTCATTGAAATACCTGGCTTTAACAGGATTCGCCATGGTTTGTCTGATACAGACAATAGGCGGGCAGGTCAGGCTTAATCTTTCTCTTTTGTCTGACCGGCAAACTTATCTGGTCAGCATGTTGCCGGATCAATCCTGGCAGGCGCCGATGAATGCGGTGGGGTCAGCACAAATCGTCATCCAAACGGACGCATCAAAACCCTTTTTGGCAGGGCAAATAAAAAGTCTTATACCAGGAATCTCCTGGCTGGACAATGCTTATGTGGAAAGCCCTGCCGCGGCGCCACAATACAGGTTCATCTGTTTTGCCCTGAATGAACCGGGCACCCGAAATATCGCCTTTCAGGCCGGTGTGGAAACGCCGCTCTTTTCTTTTGTCAATCTGGAACCAGGTTGCGCTGGCCCTGTAAACCTGGCGGATAACAATGATCCCCTGGTTCAGCAGGTAGTAAACAAGAACCACCTGAATATTACCCAAAATATAACCGTACTTGGGGCAAGGGGGAACGCTGTCTCCGGTATTGCCGCCAATAACGCCGACTGCGCGGAACTTCAAACAAATACAGACGAAATTATAGTGAATAACCTCAAAATATATCCCGTGCCGGCAACGGATATCCTGCAAATCCTTTGGGAGTTGGAGCCTGGACAAAATGTTGATAAACTGCTGGTAACGGATATGATTGGCCGTCAATTGGTACTGGAAACTATAAAGCCTGTCAGTGGGGAGCATCGGTATAATCTGGATGTGTCGAGTTTTCCCACCGGTTTATATACGGCAGCACTGGTCAATAAGGATGGCAAACGACAGGCATTTCGCTTTACAGTTATTCGCCGGTAAAAACGGTGTTGTTTAAAAATTTATAT
>CALEYM010000068.1 GCA_937926185.1 uncultured Bacteroidota bacterium
CGAACTGTTTTTCAATCACAGAACGAGAATCGTTGATTGAAAAACAGTTCGTCCCTGCTTCGCAAGTCGTAAGTCTAAAGTCGTAAGTCTAAAGTCAATCCTTCTGCCGCAAAACACAATCCCCTGCTCAAACGTTTTTTCCGGTATCTTTGCCTTTTGTTTTTTGGCTCAAACAATTCAGACACATGATATCGCAGCTGTTGCGGCTTGCCGCTTTATTGATCGCCTTTTTTGCCCTGTCCGCGGGCGCCCTGGCACAGGACCCCAACCTCGCCAACCAATACTACATGAACGGGGAATACGAAAAAGCGAGCGTTCTGTATGCCCAACTGACGGAAAGCGACCGCGGACTGAGCGATTATTATTTTGAACGTTACCTCAACTGCCTGCTCAACCTGGAGCAATACGAAGAAGGAGAAGCGGCCTTAAAAAAACAGCTGAAAAGATCCCCCGCCAACGTCAAACTCTACGTTTTTTACGGCAACCTGTACGACCGCCAGGGTAAGCAGGCGGAGGCGGACGCCCAATACCAGAAAGCGATAGAACGCGTGTCGCCCGACTACACGGCGATCACCCAACTGGCCAATACTTTCGTCACCAACGCGAAGTACGACCTGGCTATCAAAGCCTACGAGCGCGGCTCCGAGTTGTTCAAAGATCCCACCCGCTTTGCCTTCAACCTGGGCGAACTGTACCGGCGGAAAGGCGACACCGCCAAAATGATCGAACAATACCTGACCGCCCTTTCCAACGATCCGGGCCGGCTGACCACCATCCAGACCTACCTGGCGCGCTACCTGGCGCCCGCTGAATACACCGAATTGCAAAGCCAGCTGTACACCCGCCTGCAGAGCGACAACAACCCCGACTACATCGAACTGCTGGCTTGGTCGTTCGTACAACGCAAGGATTACAAAAGCGCCCTGCGCCAGTACAAGGCCCTCGACAAACGCCTCGACGAACCCGGCCAACGTATTTTCAAACTGGCCAACGACGCCGCCAACGCCAAAGACTACGACACCGCCATAGCCGGCTACGAGTATATCATCACCGAAAAAGGCGCGCAAAACCCCTTCTTTTTCGACGCCAAACGCGAAGCCATGAACTGCCGGCGCCGGAAGATTACCGAGGGGTACGATTATACCAGCGAAGAACTGCGCACCCTGGAAAGCGAATATGAAAGTTTCCTGACCCAGTACGGACGCGGCAGGCAAACGGCCTATATCGTGGTGCAACTGGCCGACCTGGAAGCGTTTTACATCAACGACCTCCCCAAAGCCATTGCCCTGCTCGACGGATTGCGCCAAACCCCCGGCATCGACCGCAACACCATGGCCCGCGTCAAGATCAACCTCGCCGACTTCTACCTGATGAACGGCGACATCTGGGAAAGCACCCTGCTGTACAGCCAGGTAGACAAGGATTTCCGCGAAGAAATGCTCGGCCAGGAAGCGCGTTTCAAAAACGCCAAACTCGCCTATTTCAACGGCGACTTCGAGTGGGCCCAGGCACAGTTCAACGTACTGAAAGCCTCCACTTCCAAACTGATCTCCAACGACGCCCTCGACCTGTCGGTGTTTATCATGGACAACCTCAATTCCGACACCACCACCGACGCCATGTCGCTCTACGCCGCCGCCGAATTGCTCATGTTCCAGAATCGCTTTGCCGAGGCTTTCCTGAAACTGGACACCCTCCGCCAGGGCTTTCCCGAAAACACGCTTCAGGACGATATCCTCTACCTCGAAGCGCAGATATACGAGAAAAAACGCGACTACGTCAAAGCCGCCGGACTATACCAGCAGGTAGTGGAAAAATACAAAGAGGACATCCGGGCCGACAATTCGCTCTATGCCCTGGCCGTGCTATACGAGGAAAAACTGAATGACCCGGAAAAAGCCAAGGAACTGTATGAGAAGGTTTTTCTCGATTATTCCGGCAGCGTGTTTGCCGTGGAAGCCCGGAAACGGTTCCGGATATTAAGGGGGGATAAGGTGCAGTGAAGGCTTAATATTCCCTAAAATGAAATGACTTGGGCCGTGTCAGTCCCTCATATCCCAGCACCGACAACGTACACCCCCGCCCGGAATCCTTCACCCCGGTCCAGGCCAGCGCGGGGTCGAGGTAATCGCAGCGGTTCATAAAACAGGTTCCGGTTTCCAGCTGGTCGCCGATACGCAGGGCGGCTTCGACGTCTTGCGTCCATACCGAGGCGGTAAGGCCGTAGCGGCTGTCGTTCATCAGGCGTATGGCTTCCGCGTCGTCTTTCACGGACATAATACCCACCGCGGGGCCGAAAGTTTCTTCCCGCATTAAAGACATAGAATGATCCACGCCGGTCAGCACCTGCGGCGCCAGGTAGGGCGTGCCGTCGCGGTGTTCGGGGAAATGGCCGGGATCGATCAGGGCCCGCGCGCCTTTACGGACGGCCTCCCGGATTTGATTTTTTACAAAATCGGCGGCTGAAGTACGCACCATTGGGCCCAGGGTAGTATCGGGGTGCAGCGGATTGCCGAGTTGGTATTGTTTGGTCAAATCCACAAAACCTTCCACAAAAGTGTCGAACAGGCTTTCATGGACGTAAATCCGCTCGATGCCGCAGCAGGATTGCCCGGAATTGAAAAAGGCGCCGTCCACGAGGTTTTCAATGGAAAACTCCAGCGGCGCATCGGCGCGCACGTAGGCGGGGTCTTTACCGCCCAGCTCGAGTCCGGCGGCTATAAAACGTTGGTTCACAGCCTGTTGAACGGCTTTTCCGCCGTCCACCGAACCCGTAAAAGCGACGTGGGCAATACGCGCGTCGGCGATCACGCTGCCAACCTGTTCGTGGGTCAGGTGCAAAAACTGGAAAACGCCCTCCGGCAGTCCGGCGGCCCGGAACGCTTCGGCGTATCGTTCGGCGCAAAGTGGCGTTTGCTGCGCGTGTTTCAGGATAACCGTGTTGCCGGCCATGATGGCCGGAATGACAACGTTCACGGAAGTGAGGTAGGGGTAGTTCCAGGGCGCCAGCACGAGCACGGCGCCCAGCGGTTCCCGCCGGATAAAGCGCTGAAATTTGTCCGACTGTTCTATGCTGATATCGGCCAGCGCCTGTTCTGCCACGTCGATCATATAGTGCGCCCGTTCCTGAAAGCCCCGTTTGATCTCAAAAGGCGCGTACCGGATTGGGCGGCCCATTTGCCGGGTAAGTTCTTCTCCAATCGCATCGGCCCGATCCAGAAAATATTGCACGGCTTTGCGGCAAAGGGCGGCGCGTTCGGCCAGGGGGGTGCCTTTCCAGTTGCGTTGGGTGGCCGCGGTCTGAGTCAGGGCATTTTCGATATCGCGTTCGGTCGCGTACGCCCGTTCGATTAAAACGGAGCCGTCGACGGGGCTGATGGTTTGAAAAACGGTATGCATCATGTAAATCTTTGGGCAAATTTCTGACATTCCGGCAATCCGGCATCAACTATCGTTTTTTTACCCGTAAAACAACTTAAATTTGGGCGTTTGTCCACCTTTATCCAAAGTGTAATCCCACACATGTCCAAACGAATCCCGCTGCTGGCCGCGGCGTTTTTATGCGCTGTTGCCGTCCGCTTAAACGCCCAGTCTTTTCAAATCTCCTGGCAAAACCCCGATCAGTTGGCCGTTTGCTCGGCCGATACGCTTCGTATCGCGGTGCGCAACAATACGGCGGCCACCCTTGATTCCGTATTACTCGAACTGGAACTGCCCGCTGGCCTGACCTACCAGACCGGCTCGGTAGCCGGCGCGTTGGAATCGGACACTTCCAATCCCGAAAAACCGGTACTGCGCCTCTCCGGCTTGCTGCCCGGCGCAACGGCCAACGTTCAGTTGCTGCTATATGCAGGCTGCGGACTGATCGACGCCATCAATTCCGCGCAGCTGTTCACCATTAATATCCGCGTCCGTTCGGGGAGCTTATCGGAACAGGTTACTACCGCCGCTTTTCAAATTCAAACGGGTCTGCTGGTCATTACCGGCGTCGAAAACGACTCGGTGGCAGGAGAAAAAGACGATATGTTCATTCGCCGCTTTACGGTGCAAAATACCCGGCTCGGCGCGATCAAACATTTATTTTTACGGGAAACTGCCATTACGCTCTTTCAGGCACAGACCGCGGGCGCTGCCGCAGAACAATTCGACAACGGCCTGTACACGGCTTATTTCAACGGTTCTTTTTTTAAATCTTTCGGCGACGGCGACGAACTGCTGGAATTCGGCGAAACCATTGTGATCGAACAGAAAGTCACGATTACCAAATGCCCGGATAACCCCGTGACAGAGCGCACGGGTATTTCCGTGGACTGGAGTTGTACAGAGACCGCTCCGCCCTGTCAGGGCGACAGCGCCTACGCCGACGTGACCGTGTGGCCCTGGACACGTGGGCCGAAAATAGCCTTTACCGCCACTTATCCCCTTGGGTGGGACTACTGCGCGCGGCTGCCCTCCTCCGGCACGCTGCAGTTTACCAACGTCGGACAAACGGTTTCGGAAGAAATTTTGGTCACCCTGACCACCTTTCCGTTCAGCGATAAAACCGGTATCGACCCCGGCTCGCTGCGCCTGGCGCACAACGGTACGCTGACGCCCATTTTACCGGCAGTGGCAGATACGGTCGAACTGGCCGATTGCGGCGTACAGTTTGCCGGCAGCGTCAGTTTTTACCTGCCGGGTATTTTACCCCTGGATTCGCTGAAGGTACTGTTCGACGCCTACTACTGTTCCGAAGCCTGCGCGCCGGAGGTGCCGCAGTTTCAAACAATTTATTATTTAGGGCAGGCATGCGCCGAATCCGGCAGTTTAACTTTCATCAATCAGCGCCAAACAGACAACCTGCTGGCCGACGTGTATTATAGTATCAGCGAATGTCTGGACGACGGCCAGTTGTACAACTTCCAGTACATCGTGCAGAGTGAACGCCTGCTGGTCGATTCGGGCTACCTGTGGCTGACGCTTGACTTGCCCAGGGGCCTGCGCTGGGCAGGCGATTGCGCGCCACCCGAATTGGGCGGCAAATTGCCGGTACTTTTCACCAACGATTCCACTTTCTCCACGCTGGCCGTGCAACGGGTGCAAATGGCCTTTGAACTGCCGCTGAACGGCAGCGTGCTGAGCATGCCATTCTGCCTGCGCGCCACCTGCAGCGACAACGCACGGTACGTGCCGTTCGGCGAAATTGACGGCCCCGACGCAACCGGTATTTTTACTTTATATCAAACCCCGCCGGGCGACAGCTGCGGCGCCTGCGGTTTTGAGGTAAAAACTTCGGCGGCATTGACGCCAAGTCTTCAATCGGATCTTAACTGTGCGTTGGCCCGCTGCGACAAATTCCGCCTGCGTACGGTTTGCGACCATGCGAGCTGCGAGGTTCCGGGTGGCGGCGGCGGCGGAGGAGGAAACGGAGCCTGCCAAAAGATACAACACGGCTACCGGGCCAGCCGCGTCAATTTCGGCCTGCCGGATAACGACGATAACCGGGTAGCCGATCCGTCGGGTAGCCTGGATCTGTCGAAAATACGGCGCGACCGTTTCTTAGCCGGCGATACGCTGCAGGCGGTTGTTTCCACCAAAGTGTTGTGCGGCGAATTTGAACAGTTGTTTTACCAGTTGTTCACGGAAGTCGTCGCCAGCGATTTCGGCTATGCCAACACGCTCGATACGTTTGAAATAGGCCCCAAACTGGCCAACTCCGCGCGCCAGCATCTGACCAACAGCGATTCATTTATGATCGTCCGGTCCGGTCTGATGGTTTGGGACTCCAGCACAAACGCCAGCTATTTTTGTCCCCTGGAACCGGGTTCGGATGGCTACAACCGTCTGTTCGGGTTTGTTTCGCCGGTGAACGTAAAACCGCAACCGCCGGTCGACCAGCTCGCTTCCATGAGCCAGGTTTTCACGCCTGAATTTTCCAAACTGGGCGACGTTTGCCTTCCACCGGGATTCAAACTGGAGGGCGGCGACTCCGTTACCCTGACGGTGGATTATAAACTGGGTTTCAACTTTGTGCCGTATTCCGACCAGCACCGCCCGCCGCTCATCAATTTTGAAATGGGCGTTAATACCCAATGGCCGCCCCGGCTGGTGAATTACCGGCATTTCGATACGCTGATGTTTCAATATTCGGGCGTCTGGGATTCGATGTCGCACCCTCAATTCAGCATAAAAGCCTGCGGAAACTCGGCCACAGCACTGCCATTCAGCTACACCGCCCGCGTGGCGCGGGAGAACCTGTTTCCTTACGAAGTTCGGCCGCTGAACGCTATCAGCCATTATGAGCTGACTATTCCCCAGGGCGCGGCGCTGCTTTCTTCCGGATTGAGTTTTTTTAACCTGCAGGAAAATACCCCGGTTTCGCAAAACTTTCCCTTACCCTATTTTATCCGGGGCGATACGCTCGAAGTGGATTTCAGTCCGGCTTACGCCAGTCCGCCCGACGAGGGTTATTTTTTCCGGTACAATGCTGTATTTGCCCCCAACTGCAAGTTCAACCGGCCAGCCCGCTCCGATCAAATGGTAGTACTGGACTGGAACGGCTGCATCAGCCGGCCCGATCCGGACACCATCGAGTCGCTGAACGCCGTGGGGTTCCTCGCCAATGCCGCGCGCGACACCATGACCACCGACGAAACCGTGCTCGATTTTCCCACCCCGGATGTGCATACCGATGTGTTTATTGTAAATAAAGCGCCGGTGGCCGGCCCCAACTACTGGATTGAATTTTATAACCCTGAAGGCGGCCTGAGCGATTTTGCCATACAACTGCTTTCACCCGCCGGGCCGCTGATATTTCCAGTCAACGGCGTATTTCAGTTGGGCGAGCTGCCTTCACTGGGCAATTGGACTTTGCGCATTTTTGCCAAAAATAATACCTGCGATCCGCAGCATCTGCAAATAGCGTATGGCTGGGACTGTCAGCCGCACCTTCAGGCAGGTGCGCCCTCCTGTGCCCGGAAAACCCTGGAATTGTTGTTCCGCCCCATGAACCCGGAGATAGAACTGGATATCATTCAAACGCCTGCTGAAGCGCCGCTTTGCGACAGCACGGGTTATATTGTTTTTGAAATTTCCAATGCCGAGCTGGGATACGCCTACAAACCCTTTGCCACGGTGGAACTACCGGCAGGATTCCAACTGGTGCCGGGCAGTTGCCAGATGGCTTACCCGGCAGGCAGCGCTTTTTTCTCTATTCCAGACCCCGTTTTACAAGGCGGCAATTTGTTGGAATGGGACCTGGCGGCTATTCAGCCCTGGTTGTCGACAGCGGGGTTGCCGGGGGTAAACCTCGAACCGCAAAATGCCCTGCAAATCCGCTTCAAGGTGCTGGCCGATTGCGGCGTGGTGTCGAATACGCAGATCGTATATGGCGCCCGGGCTGAATGGTCGTGCGGCAAACCCGCCAACGCGCTGCGCAAAGCCGGCGATCCGCTGCCCGTGGAAGGCCTGACGCCCGGCTACACCACTCAGATACTCCTTTTGGGCGGGCCGGACGGCGGTAATCCACTGTTTTGCAACACGGAACGCAATGTGGCGGTCCACTTGTACTTGTCGGGCACGGCCGAGCCGGGCGACAGCGTTTTCGTGCTGTTGCCGCCGGGCTTTACCTACGTGGCCGGCTCATACCAGCCCGGCCTCAATGCCCCGGTTGGCCCGCCGCAAACGGCCGGTGGCGTACTGCGCCTTCCACTGCCAGCGGGGGTGCAGCCCAACAGCCTGATTCAATTCGGATTTAAAGTTTTATCGGGCGATCAGGCCAACTGCGACGGCGCGGTGCTGAGGGTGCAGACCCGGCAGCAAAGCGCGGGTTTTTGCCCGCTAACGGGGAGCGATTGCACCGTGTATGTATCCACCGGCGAGGCTACGCTGATCTTTCCGGCTGCCATTCCCGACGTGGCCGTTTCCGGTGGCATAGCCACTGTTGGCCCGGATGGTGTATTGCATCTGGAATTTGCGTTGAACAATCAAAGCGCATTCCCGGTACCGGCGCCTGTTTTCTCCATTTATCACGACGTGGACGGCGACGGCGCATTGTCGGCAGCAGACACGTTGCTGGTAACGCACGCCGCGCAAATTCCGGGCGGGCTGGGCGCCGGCGCAACAACTACCGTGGTGCTGAACCATACCTTGCCTACAAAGGATGTTTGCCGGCTCCTGGTCGTATTGCACGCGGGGGAGAATTGTGCCTGTGCCGATGTAGTGTACCCGTTAAACCTGGATAATATAACATACGCCATTCAAAATATTTGCCTTGGCCAAAGTGCTGTAATAGGCGTTTCAGCGGAAACCGGGCACAGTTATTCCTGGACAGGGGTACCGGGCCTCTCCTGCGATACCTGTTCGCAAATTCTTTTTAAGCCCACTGACAGTGGGCTTTACCAGCTAACCCTTCGCGATATGGGCGGCGCCTGCGACCTGGAACACCGGTATACCGTGCAGGTACAGGTTCCACCCGTTTTACTCGGCGCCGATACAACGGTGTGTGCCGGCCAGCCCCTGAGCCTGCGCACATCACCGGCTGTTTCGTGGGAATGGACAGGCCCGGGCAATCTGTCGTCTTCCAACCCCGTGCTGACCATCACCCCGCTTCAAACCGGAACCTACCACGTGGTAGCCGCCAACGCCGCGGGCTGCACGCTCAGCGCATCGGTGACCGTGACGGTGCTGCGCGCCGATACGATCGATCTGGGTATTGTGCGTACCTGCGAGGGTACGCCCGCGGATATTTTTGGCACGTTCACCGAGCAGCCCGGCGTCTACCGGCAAACCCTGAGCAACGCCGCCGGCTGCGACAGCACCCTGATCCTGCGGCTGGAAGTAGTGCCGAATACGGAAGAAGCCCGCGCGCGATGCCCGAATGACACCGTGGAATTGTTCGGGCAGCCGGTAAGTGCGGCGGGCACTTATTGCCAGACATTCACGTCGAGCCTCGGCTGCGACAGCACGCACTGCGTGGTGTTGAGCGACCTGCCGGGCCCGGATTTGCCCGGCCCGGATACTTTTTACGTGGTGCAGGGCGGTTCGGTGCAACTGCCCGGTCCCGGCGGTTTTGCGCAGTATTTCTGGTCGCCGTCCGATTATCTGAGTTGCGTGACCTGTGCCAGCCCGGTTTCCACGCCGCTGGATACGATCATCTACGTGCTGAGGGTCACTACCGACCAGGGTTGTACCGATACGTTGAGCTACCGGGTGATCCTGTTCCCGCCCTGCGACCCGGCGCGTATCCGCATACCCAACGTGTTCACGCCAAACGGCGACGGCGACAACGACGTGTTCACTGTCGTGCCCTACGAAGGCGCGGAAATAATAGAGCGGCTCACGATATACAACCGCTGGGGGCAGCGTATTCACGTCAGCACGGATTCCGGCGCTTCCTGGGATGGAACGACTGACGGCAAGCCCGCGCCGGCGGATGTGTATGTGTGGTTATTGGAAGTGCGCTGCGCGGACGGGGAACAGGGGATAAGGCATGGGGATGTGACACTGTTGCGGTAGTTGGTAGCGTCCCGATGCCCCGGGCCCTGGTAGAGGCCCTTCAGGGCCGATAAATATATTTCGAAAAACTATTTCGGCCCTAAAGGACCTCTGCCGGGTCGGCCTGAAGGCCGCGCTACCGGTACCGAACAAAACCTGGTTCTGATATGAGCAAGCATTTTTTTAACTCCATCTCAATACTGTTTTGCCTTGCAGGCTCAACCCTGTATGCCCAAAATTTTGTCATTACTTTTCAAACACCGGATCAACTGGTCGTTTGTGGGGCCGACACCCTGCGCATTACCATACAAAACAAAACGGCAACGCCCATCAGCGGCGCTTTGCTGGATATTGAAATGCCCCAGGGGCTGGAATACCTGCCCGGCAGTGCCATCGGGGCGTCGGAATCAAATATTGCCAACCCGGGGAAACCGGAATTAGCCTTGCCGGCCCTGCAACCCAATGTGCCGGTAACCATCCGGGTGCAACTGTATGCCGGATGTGGTCTGGCAGCGGCCATTAATTCGGGGCAACTGTTCAGCCTGCTGCTCCGGGTGCGCAACGGCGCCCAAAATGAACAGTTGAGCACTTCCGCTTTTCAGATACAAACCAGTCTGCTCGTCATTACCAAAGTGGAAAACGACTCCATTTCCGGTGTTAAAGATCAGGTGCTGACACGGACCCTGCACGTGCAGAACACCCGCCTGGGACCGGTGAAACACCTGTTCCTGCGCGACGAACACCCGGCGGGCATCAGTATTCATACTCCCGGCGCCATGGCTGAACAGGACGGCCCGACGTTGTATACGGCCCGTTTTGACGGCCCGTTTTTTACCGCTTTCGGCGACGGCGACACCTTGCTGGAATTCGGCGAAACGGCGCTCATTCAACAGGAGGTCCGTATCCTCGATTGCGGCGTTCCATCGTACACCTGCCGTTCCAACATCAGCGTCGAATGGAGCTGTCAACCGGCACAAGCACCCTGCCAGGGCGACAGCACGTATGCCGACGTGGTGATATTACCCTCGGCACTGCAACCGAAACTGGTCTTTAAGCCCCAATACGGCCTGCCCTGGGACATCTGCGGCGACATACCGGCGGAAATGAAAGTACGCGTCGTAAACGAAGGCCCCGGCCTGGCTACAAACCTTATCCTGCAAATCCGCTCCGAGCTGCCGGATTTGATGGCGCTGGACAAAAATTCTTTCCGGCTGCGCCGCCAACAGACAACCCAACCCCTGCCTTACAATCTGAGCGAGGACGTGCTGATGTCGGCCTGCGGCGACACCCAGTCGGCCAGGGTAACCATCGTTATCCCGGAACTGGCCGGATTTGACTCCATAGACGTTATTTTTAATACTTTTTACTGTGCAGATGCCTGCCAGCAGGAATTGCCCCAATTGCGCCTGAATTATTTTTACAACAAACCCTGCCCGGCCGGAAGTTTTCTGGCAGCCGACACCCTGCGAATAAAACCGGATCTGAAAGCGCGCCTGGCGGCCGGGGTGTCTTACGGCATCGGCGATTGCCTGAAAGACGGCGAAACCTATACTTATTCTTATTTCATGCAATCGACCCGCCTGCAGTCGGACAGCGGATACGTGTGGCTGATACTCGATTTGCCACGCGGGGTGGAATGGTCGCCCGACTGCCCTCCGCGGGCAGGGGATAAGGCGCCCGTGGCCTTTTCGATTGACCCGGTATCCGTTGGCTATCCGGCTCAACGTGTGTCGATGGCGTTTGAACTTCCGCTGTCCGCCGCTTCAACGAAAATTGATTTTTGTTTAAAAAACACCTGTCGCAAAGACGCGGCTTACGTGGCCATCGGCCCGGATGTTCCCGATGCGGCCGGCAATTTTTTTATTTTCAAACCCACAGACCCGCCCTGTACCAATTGCGGATATGATATAAAAACGGCGGCCCTGCTTACGCTCACCCTCGATCAGCCGCTGGAATGCGGTATTCCCGCCTGCGATTCGTTTCGCCTGCGCACCCTTTGCCCCTGCCCCGACAGCCTCGACCCCGTTGATCCGGATACCAGCGGAAAATGCCGCGTACTGCGCGAATACCAAAGTGCCCAACGGTTGAACTATGACCTGCCGGATAACGACGATAACCGCATTGCCGACCCTGCTGGCGCACTCGACATGAACAAAGTGCGTCGCGACCGTTTCTGGCCCGGCGACACCCTGCGCAATGTACTGTCGACCAAGGTAGTGTGCGGCGACAGTATCGGCAGCTTGTTTTACCGGCTTTACCTGGAGGTCATCGGCAGCGATTTCGGCTACGGGGGCAACTACGACACGTTTAACATCGGACCAAATCAATTAGATGCCGCCCGCCTCACTTTTACCGGTAAAAATTTCATCAGGGTTGCGCACACTTCCTTTGCAATCTGGGATTCCAGCGCCAATACCGTTTATACCTGTTCGCTAAAGCCGGAAGAGGGCCATGAAAACCTGTATGGTCAGATAGCCGTGGTGAATACCCGCCCGGTATTCTATTTTGATGAATTGACCACGATGAATTTCCCCTTTCAACCCGACATGGCGGAGTTGGGTAAAAAAGGCTGCCTGCCGCCTGGTTTTTTGCTGGAAACGGGCGATTCCGTTGTTTTGACTGTTGACCTTAAACTGGCCATTAACTACACTCCGCTCAGTAAACAACATTATCCGCCACTCATCAATTTTGAAATGGGTTATGCGCGGGGCGGAACATTTTACAACTACCGGCAAAACGATACCCTGATGTTTCAGTACACGGGGTTTATCGACTCGCTGACGGGCAATACCTTCGGCATACGGCCCTGCACCAACTCCATTCAGGTGACACCGCTGGCTTATAATACCCGGATCGCCCGCGACAACCTGTTCCCCTACGAGGTACGGCCCCTGGCAAAAATCGGCGACAACTACCTGTTTATGCCGCCCGGCGTCACCCCCGTATCGGCGGATATGTTGTTTTTAAACCTTCAAAACGATCAGCAACTCTGGCAAAACGCTCCTATTCCGTTCTGGATGGAATCGGATACAATCCTGCGGCTTGATTTTGAAAAATTTTACGACAGCCCGCCCGACGAGGGGTATGCCCTGCGCACCAATGTGAGTTTTGCCCCCGGCTGCACTTTTACCGAACCGGATTCCTCGGCGCTCCGGGTAGAACTGGATTTTCCGGATTCCATGCAGGGGCTCGATCCTGAAATTCACATCCTGGAAAATAAAATCGGTTTTTACGCCAATCACCCCCGCGATACCATGACGACCGACGAGCAGGTGATCGATTTCCCGACGCCGGCGGTATTGGCGGATGTTTTGGCGCAAAACCAGGCGCCCGTGGCGGCGCCGAACTATTGGGTACGCCTGGTTAATCCGGAAGGCGGACTGACCGGATTAGGCGTGACCGTTTTGCCAGGAATGGCAGTGACGCCGGTTAATGGCATATTTCAGGTGGGCGCCTTGCCCATTTTCGGACAAAAAAACCTGCGCATCAGCGGGGTCAACACCACCTGCGACCCGCAGCGCCTGCTGGTGATCTATGGCTGGGACTGCCAACCCCACACGCAACCCGGCGTTTTTTCCTGTGGTATCGATACCCTTGAACTGCTTTTCCGGCCACAAAACCCCGAATTGGAACTGCAATTGCTGCAAATGCCGGCGGAAGCGCCGTTATGCGAAAATTCTGAATTCGTGGTATTTGAAGTTTTAAACGCCGACCTTGGTCATGCGTACCATCCTTTTGCCACGCTCGAATTGCCGCCCGGCTTTCAGCTCGCACCCGGCAGTTGCCAAATGGCTTACCCGGCAAACAGCGCCTTTGTAAATATTCCCGATCCGCTATCAACGGGTACGAATACGTATGAATGGAACCTGGCGGCCTTGCACAACCTGATCAACTTACAGGGGCTTGCCGGGGTGGATGTGCCGCCGCAAAACGCCCTTCGCATCCGTTTTAAGGTTTTTGCCGGATGTGGCGTGGTGTCGAATACGCAACTGGTGTTTGGCGCCCGGGCCGAATGGTCGTGCGGCAAGCCCACAAATGTCCTCCGGAAAGCGTCCGATCCCTTGCCGGTAGAAGGCGTGACGCCGGGTTACGAGGTACAGATCAGCGTAAACGAAGCGGGAAGCGGCGGGCCGGCGGTTTGCGGGGCACAGCGCCGTTTGTCGGTCAACCTGCTACTTTCCGGCCCGGCATTGCCCGGCGACAGCATATACGTCGCCCTGCCTCCCGGGTTCACTTATGTGGCCGGTTCATACCAACCGGGCATTAACGCCCCGGCCGGGCCGCCCCAGATTGCCGGCGCCAGTCTGCGCTGGCCGATGCCGGCCGGATTACCGGCCAATACGGTGGTTGCTTTTGATTTTACGGTATTAGCCGGCAATGGGCCGAATTGCAGCGACGCCGCGGTGCGGATATTGACCCGCCAACAAACAACGGCCTTTTGCCCCGTTATCGATGATTATTGCACCGTGTACGCGGCTACAGGCGAGGCGTCGTACATTTTCCCGGCAGCCGATCCCGATCCGGAGATCATTTCCGTCGACATCGGCACAAACGCCAACGGGCTGACTGAGCTCACGGTGGTGGTTGGAAATAACGGCGCTTTTGATCTGCCGGGGCTGGTGTTGCAACTGTATCATGACCTGGACGGGGACGGCCTGCTCACGGGAAATGACACGCTGATGCGTTCGCTTGCAACGCCGGCGATCTTCCCGGCGGGCAGCTCCGTTTCCTTTTCGCTTACGGGGTTGAAAGTGTGTCAGTTATTGCTGGTTTTGCCAGCGACGGAAAATTGCGATTGCGAAAACGTGGTTTATCCTGTTTCAAATGAACGGGTCATCTCCTTAACCCAAAGTATTTGTACCGGGCAAAGTATAGAGGTAGGGACGCCCGCGGAGGACGGACATACTTATTTGTGGTCAGGAGGAAACGCCGTGCCCTGCGATACCTGTTCCTTGTTTGTTTTTACACCGGCAAGCGGCGGGCAGTATCCGTTTGTCCTGCTCGACGAAGGCGCCGGCTGCTCGACAGAACGCCGGTTCACGGTAATGGTAAACGACCTGCCGGTCCTTCTGACAGCCGATACCGCGGTGTGTGCCGGCCAGCCGGTCAGCTTGCAAACCTCGCCGGCTGTTTCGTGGACCTGGACGGGGCCGGGCAATCTGTCGTCTTCCAACCCCGTGCTGACGATAACGCCGCTTCAAACCGGAGCCTACCAGGTGGTAGCCACCACCGCTGCCGGCTGTACGCTCAGCGCATCGCTTACCGTGACGGTGCTGCCCGCCGATACGATCGATCTGGGTATTGTGCGTACCTGCGAGGGTACGCCCGCGGATATTTTCGGAACGCTCACTGACCAGCCTGGCACGTACCGGCAGATACTGAACAACGCCGCCGGCTGCGACAGCACCCTTATCCTTCGGCTGGAAGTAGTGTCCCATACGGAAGAAGCCCGCGCGCGATGCCCGGAAGAGATTGTGGAGGTATTCGGCCAGCCGGTAAACATGGCGGGTACGTATTGTCAAATCTTTACGTCGAGCCTCGGCTGCGACAGCGTACACTGCGTGACGCTGAGCGATTTGCCGGGCCCGGATTTGCCCGACCCGGATACGTTTTACGTGGTGCAGGGCGGTTCGGTGCAATTGCCCGGTCCGGGCGGTTTTGCACAGTACTTCTGGTCGCCGTCCGATTATCTGAGTTGTGTGACTTGTGCCAGCCCGGTTTCCACGCCGCTGGATACGATCATCTACGTGCTGAGGGTCACTACCGACCAGGGTTGTACCGATACGTTGAGCTACCGGGTGATCCTGTTCCCGCCCTGCGACCCGGCGCGTATCCGCATACCCAACGTGTTCACGCCAAACGGCGACGGCGACAACGACGTGTTCACTGTCGTGCCCTACGAAGGCGCGGAAATAATAGAGCGGCTCACGATATACAACCGCTGGGGGCAGCGTATTCACGTCAGCACGGATTCCGGCGCTTCCTGGGATGGAACGACTGACGGCAAGCCCGCGCCGGCGGATGTGTATGTGTGGTTATTGGAAGTGCGCTGCGCGGACGGGGAACAGGGGATAAGGCATGGGGATGTGACGTTGTTGCGGTAGTAGCATTGAAAAAGATATTTACACCCGTTCTAACCCGCTCCACGGCTCCGGCGGCAGCACCACTTCAATCCCGTCCCCCGGTCGCACCGTGCCTCCCTTCAGCACGATACCCATCACACCCGCTTTCCGGATCAGGTTGCCGGCCGAGTCGCGGTCGAGCACGGCCTGCATGAGGCCCGGCTGAATGTCATCGAGCTGGGTGCAGGGGTTGCGCAGGCCGGTAATCTCCACCGCGGCTTCGGGGCCGATCAGCAGGCGGGCGCCCACAGGCAAGCCTAACAGATCGATGCCGCGAGTGGTGATGTTTTCACCCATCTGGCCGGGGGAAAGGTCAAAGCCGCGTGCCCGCAGTTCGTCGTGCAGTTCGGCATGGATCAGGTGCGCCTGCCGCAGATTGGGTTGAGTGGGGTCTTGTGCCACGCGGGAGCGGTGTTTCACGGTAACGCCGTTGTGGGCGTCGCCTTCCACACCCAAGCCGGCCTGCAGCACGATGAACGGCCGGTTGGGTTTGCTCATGGTGTGTGCGGGGCTGCTGCTGACGGCGGTGACGGTGGCGTGCTCCATGTTATAATCTGACGATTGTTTTGCCGGTAAACCGGGCGAATAATTACAGAAGGCCGGCGAATGCTATTTGCAGGTCGCAAAGTTGCCATGCTCCCGGCACATTTGCTGCCACAATTCCTAGTTTATGCGAACCATTCTTTGTTTTTTTATCCTCGGCCTTTCCACCGAACCATCGTTTAGTCAAACCATCGTTTGCGACACCAGTGCATGTGTGTACAATTATTTCATGCGGGTAACGGCACCCTCGGGTGTCAACCTGCGCACGGCGCCGTCGCAACAGGCAGCGAAGCTAGTCGCTATCCCTTATGGCGCTGAAATTCCTGTCGCGGCCAATTATACCGACGAACAATTACCGGTGGAAACCATTGAAGACAAATATGCCAGCTGGTACAAGGCCGCTTATGCCGGCAAAACGGGTTATGTATTCGGTGGATTCCTGGAAGACGCGCGGCAAAAAACTTCGGTCAGATTCCTCATTCCCGAAGCCGGTGTGGAATCCATCCGCAGTGAACTTGGCCTCGACCCCGCCATGTCGTGGTTTGCACTGGCGCCCAATGAAAAAGAAAGGCAGCGGTATTCGTCGGATTTGGTGCAAATGCAGGCGCAGAAGGTCGTTCTGGACACTCTGAAACTGGAAGGATTTGACGACGTGCGCCATCGCCCGCTGAATGTGCCGGAAAACACCCTGGTTTTTTTCGGGGGTCTCGGGCACAATCCCGAAATCAAATATTATTACCAGCCGGGGGAATCGGAAATGTTGTACCCGGGCGCAACGATCTTTTTCCCATTGTTCGACGAGCAATTGAAACAACAACGTCTTTACTGCTTGTACGCCAACGGCCAACCGGTTTCCGCACCACAGAGCCGGGGTAATTGGCCGTTCAGCGGTATCCGGAATTACGAACTCCGGGTTCGGGAAGTAGCGTATTCCCCATCCGGATACCGTGTCGTATCCGATCAGCTCCTGTTTTCAGGCAATCTGGATTTTGACCCTGAAACAGGCCGGATGTACGGGCCGCGTCTTTTTCTGATGGGTGATTTTGATGTCGACCATAAACTCGACATAATCCTGGATTGGCAAAGCGATAAGGGTACGGTTTTTTATCTCTTCCTTTCCTCCAAAGCATTACCCGGGTTTATGATGCGTGTGGTGGCGATGGTGGCGGATAGTTGTTGTTGACAAAAAAAACCGCGCAAATCAGCGTCGTCCGCTTTCCCATTGTTGTCTGGTTGTGATAACAATGGGAACGCGGACGACGCGGAGTGCCCCTTGCGCCTTTACAAATGCCGCTTCCACCACTCGCTGATCTGCCAGCCTTTCAGGTACATCACCGGCAGAATGATCAGGGTAATGAAAGTAGCGAAGCCCAGGCCGAACACGATCGTCCACGACAGCGGGCCCCAGAAGGCTACGGAGTCGCCGCCAAAGTAGATTTTCGGATCGCCGGTGGCGAACAGGCTTTCGAAGTCGATGTTGAAGCCCACGGCCAGCGGGACGAGGCCGAGGATGGCTGCCGTGGCGGTGAGCAGCACGGGCGTCATCCGGATACGGCCGGCTTCAACGATGGCTTCACTGGTGGGCATGCCTCCCTGGCGCAGCACATCAGTAAACTCGACCAGCAGGATGCCGTTCCGCACCACGATACCCGCGAGGGCTACGATACCCACGCCCATCATGATCACGGAGAAGTCCATGTTGAAGATGGCCATGCCGAGCAACACCCCGATGATGGAAAAGATCACCTCGGTAAGGATGATGAGCGTTTTACCGAAGGAGTTGAATTGCGTGACAAGGATCAGCAGAATGATGAACAATGAAATGATCAGCGAATTGCCCAGGAAGTTCATGGCGTCCATCATTTCGGCGTCTTCGCCGGCAAAGCCGACGGTGACGTCTTCGAATTGCGGGAGCGAGAGCAGGGCGGATTTCACGGAATTGACCACCTGCGTCTGTTTGGGTTGGTATTCTGCCGTGATATTCGACGACAGGGTGACCATGCGTTCCTGGTCTTTGCGGCGAATGCCGCCGAAGGTGTTGGTGTATTTTACGTCGGCCAGCGCCGCCATGGGTACCGAGCGCAGTACGCCGCCCATATTCATGTCGCGGAACGTGATGCTGAGATTTTCCACCGCGTTGATATTCTCGCGCTGGTCTTTTTGCAGGCGGATATTGATCGGTATCTCGTCTTCGCCGTCGCGGAATTTGCTGGCTTCTTTGCCCAGGATGGCCGTACGGAATTCGCTGCCGATCTGCGCGGTGCTGATGCCTTCGCGGCTGGCGCGTTCACGGTCGATCTGAATGCTGATTTCCGGTTTGGACAGGATCAGGTCGCTGCGCAGTTCTTCCACGCCGGGGATGGCCAGTGAGTCGAGGTAGTGTTTTACGTAAACGGCGGCGGCGCTCAGCTTGTCGAAATCGTCGCCGCGGATCTCTACCGAAATGGGTTTAGGTGTGGGCGGGCCGCCTTGTTCCTGGTCGACGGTGATCTCGGCGCCGGGTATGATACCCGCTGTGGCCTCCCGGATTTTGTCCATATAGGCTTTGGTGCTCACGCCGCCGCGTTTGCCGTATTCTACGAAAGCCACGCCCACTTTGCCTTTGTTGGAGGTAGCCGAGCGGTCGAACTGATCTTCCGAGGCGTTCAGGGCTACGTTGGCGATGATGGATTCTACAATGGGGTTATTTTCACCCAGTGTTTCCACCACTTTGCGTTCCACGATCCGGGTCAGCGAGTCGGTGACATTCACGTCGGTGCCCACGGGCATGTTCAGGTACACGTAAATGAAGTTCGGGTCGGCTTTGGGAAAGAGCACGATGTTGGCCTGGCGGCCGGCTGTCACCATCAGGGAGCCGATGAGCAGCACGACCATTCCGATGAGCATTGTCCAGGGCCGTCTCAGGGCAAATTCGAGGAATTTGGCGTACATGTTCTGGATGGCCGGCCATCCTTTGGTTTGGAAACGCTCCACCACGCCGCCAAGCACAAAGCGGTAAAACACGATCAGGAGCGCCACCACAACGAGCAGGTTGCCCATGAACAGGGTGCCGTTGGCATAAAAATAAATCAGGGCCAGCCCATACAGGATATAACCTGCAATGGTGCGGCGTTTCACTTTTCGTTTTTCCGCTTCCGTGACGTCCCTGCCTTCGCGTTTCATAAACCAAACTGCGAACACGGGATTGATGATGTAGGCCACCAGCAGCGATGCCGTCAGGGTAATAATGATCGTGACGGGAAGAAAGTGCATAAATTTTCCGAAAATACCGCCCCAGAACACCAGCGGGAAAAAAGGCGCCAGGGTAGTGGCCGTACCCGACAGTACTGGCAGGAATACTTCGGTGGTGGCTTTTTTGGCTGCCGTGACAATATCCGTATGTTCCTCGTGATACACCCGGTGGGTGTTTTCAATCACCACGATGGCGTCGTCCACTACAATACCAAGGCCCAGCAAAAAGGCGAACAACACGATCATGTTCAGCGTAAAACCGAAGGCCGGCAACACCATAAAGGCAATACACATCGACAAGGGTACCGACAAGGCCACGAAAATAGCATTGGTGGCGCCCATGAAAAACATCAGGATGATGGTCACCAGGATAAAACCGATGATGATGGTATTGATCAGGTCGTGCAGCGTCACACGGGTGGCATTGCTCTGGTCGCCGGTGATCACCACGTCGAGATTGGCCGGGAAATCCGTTTTTTTCATTTCCTCCACGAGTTCCTTGATCTTGTCGGAGGCGTTGATCAGGTTTTCTCCGCTGCGTTTGATGACATTTAGCGCGATGACGTTTTTGCCGTCCAGCCTGCTGAAACTTTCCTGCTCGGCGTAGCCCATTTTCACCTCGGCCACTTCCTTGAGGAACATCTGTGCGCCGGACTGCGAAGAGACGATGATATTTTTGATCTGTTCGACGTCTTTAAAATCGCCGCGAATGGAAACGGAGCGGGTCATGCCGCCGATGTCGACATTGCCGGCAGAAATGGTCATATTCTCAAATGCCACCGCATTCTCTATGTCGCGGAAAGTGAGATCGGCGGCGGCCATTTTGTATTTGTCGACGTTGATCTGCACCTCCTTGTCCAACGCCCCCACCAGGTCAACACGCGTGATTTCGCGCATTTCCTCGATGCGGTCTTTGAGTTTTTCGGCGTAGTCCTTGAGTTTGTCCAGACTAAAATCGCCCGAAATATTGACGCTCATGATGGGGATTTCGGAGATGTCGAACTCTGACACGGTGGGATCGTCGAGCAGGTCGGTGGGTAGGTCGCGTTTGGCTTTGTCCACGGCGTCCTTCACTTTTTGTTTGCAGATGACCACATCGAGGCTGGTGTTGAACTCGACGATGATATTCGAAAAATCCTGAACGGAGGAAGATGTTACTTTTTTCACCCCGTTGATACCCTTCAGTTGTTTTTCGATGGGTTTGGTCACGAGTTGCTCCATATCGGAGGGAGAGGCGCCGGGATAGATGGTGGACACGAAGATCGTGGGCACTACCACGTCGGGGAACTGCTCCTTCGGCAGGGAATTGTACGACATGATACCGGTGAGCGTGATGAGCACGGTGACAATAAAGATGCTCGTCCGGTTATCGATAGACCAGGAAGTGGGTTTGAAGAATTTCATGATGGGTAGTGTTTTAGCCCAATTATAGTTTAGCGAACGGTTTTTGGGTTTTGGATAAAAAGCGATTACTTTTGTGAAAACGAATTAACCCAATGAATTTTGACGACATCAAAAACCTGTCGTTCCAGGAACTTGAGAATTTATTGTCCAATAAGTTTAAATCATTACATCTCCTCAACGTTATGGAAGATGAGATTTTGGAGAGTGGTCTAAGCCGCCATGAATTAATGGCGACCCGGGATCAGTTGTTGGATGACATCCTATTAATTCAGGCATTATTAAAGCAAATTAAACATGACCCAAGTTGAAATAGAACGGCTTACCTTGTTAATCAGTCAATCAACCGAAGCAAGACCTCAAGGGGATCCGGAAGATTTTATGATGAACCGTTGGCGACCATTTATTCAGTCCCTGGCTCCGGCCGACCGGAGAATGGCCTGGCAGGTCTATTTGAAAGCGCAGGTCAAACATCTGCATGCTATTGTCGAGCATCTCCAAACATTTACGCCGGCAAAAAGCAAATCTTTGATTCCTGCCCTGGAAAAGTTTGCCAGCATCGAAAACAGCATTCGCAAGATTGGAATGAAATCCACAATATCCGCATAGTGCCGCGTATGACCAATGTCCTACGAATCGTCGGCATTGGCCATACGCGGCACTAGAATGCCACTGTCTCCCCGTTATTCACATCCTGAAAGCCGGTGGAGATCACCCAGTCGCCTTTTTTCAGGCCCTCTTTAATTTCCACCATGCCATTGTAGTTGCCGCCCTGGCGGATCGTGGCTTTTTTGACCGCGGCGCGATTGTCGCCGGTTTTTTCGGCCGTCAGCACGAAGTCGCCTTCGGCGCCGGTCTGGATGAGGTTCACCGGGATGACGATGGCGTTTGGGTTCTGGTAGTCGATGATCTTCAGTACGGCGATCATGTTGGCGCGGTAATCGTTGCCGGCCGGCAAGTTGCACTCCACGGTGAAAGTACGATTGGTCGGATTGATGGTTTTGCTCACGTAAGTGACGCGCGAAGTGATTTCCCGGTTAAGGTCGGGGAAAAAAACCTGAACAGGATACCCCGGGCGTACTTTGGCAGCATAAGCTTCCGTGACGTTGCCCACGATTTTCAGCTGGCCGAGGTTGATAATGTTGCACAGCGGCAAACCCGGCGAAATAGCTTGCCCCGCCTTGAGTATAACCATGTCCACCGTGCCGCTGATGGGCGCGTAGATGTGCGTCTGTTGCCACTGCTCTTTGGTGGTGGCGATGCGTTGTTCCAGGGCTTCTTTATTGGATTTGGCCTGGATAAACTGCACTTCCGTGCCGATCTTCTGATCCCACAGACCTTTCTGCCGGTTGTAGATGTCTTCGGCGGTTTTCAGTTGCAGTTCCAGTTCGGCGAGGCCCTTAAGCATCAGCTCGTCGTCAATACGGGCGAGCAACTGACCTTTTTTTACAAAATCGCCGTTTTTGACCAGTACTTTGGTCAATATGCCCGGCATTTTGGCGGTTACCGGCACGTTGTCTTCGACGTCTACCCGGCCTTGCAGGTCGATGTAGTGCCGGAAGGGCTGCGTTTGCAATTCCGTGAGCCCAACCCTGTGAAGGCGTTGCGGGGCGCCTCCCGCCGTGCCAACTTCTTTTTCGAGTTGGGCGATCTGGGCTTCGAGTTGGGCTTTTTGGTCCTTCAGGGCAGCCAGTTGGGCCGATTTGTCTTTGGGCTGCTGTCCGCCGCAGGCTGCCAGTAAAACAGCCGAGAAGGTGAAAAGGGACAATGAAACGAGGGTGATATTTTTCATGGAAAGCGTTTTTGAATTGTTTATAAAGGTTTATGAGGGTTTATGAGGGTTTATGAGGGTTTATGAGGTTTATGAGGGTTTATGAGGGTTTATGATAAACTTTATAAACCCTCATAAACCTTCATAAACCCAAATTAGTCCCCCAGTGCCTTTTTAATCGCCACTCTTGCCGTGAGCAGATCGTATTGCGACTGCATGAGCGACTGCTGGGCGGCATAGAGTTGTTGTTCGGCGCTGACGAGTTCAAAGCTGGAGCCGACGCCGGCCTTGTATTTTGTTTGGGTGGTGTTGTATATGCGCTGGGCGAGGTCGAGGTTCTTTTGCTGGCTTTTCATGCGCTCCGCGGCGTTGAGGTATTGTTTGCGGGCGTTTTCCACTTCGAGCGTAATGGCATTTTCCAGCAATTGTTTTTGCGCATCGATCGTTTGTACGCTGATGGAGGCGCGTTCGCGGCGCGCCCTGGAGGTGCCGCCATCCCAGATCGGGACGTTAACTGAAAGGCCGGCAAGCGCCGAAGGGATAAAAAACCATTTGGTGTCGTTGCCAAACGCGCCCTGAAAGCCTGGCTGGTATTGCACAAATGCGCTGACGGTGGGCATCCAGGGTTTGCTGTACAGTTCGATCTGGATGGCATTCAGGTCGCGGCCTTTGAGCAGCTGTACGTATTCCGGACGGTTGGAAAAGTTTACCTCGGCGCCCGGATCTGCGCCTGCATATTCGGCCAGCAGCTGCTGTACATTGCCGGAAAGAGCGATCTCCTGATTGACTGGCATGCCCATGGCAAATTTGAGGGCGTTCACGACTATTTCGCGTTGCCGCACCAGGTTATCGCGTTCGGCGCGCAGGGTCGACAGCGACAGTTCCAGGCGGTCCACGTCGAGTTGCTCGGCAAAGCCGGCCTGGCTGGTGGCCCGGGTTTCGGAGAGCAGTTTTTCGAGGTTGCCGACGTTTTTGTCGAGAATGGCCAGGTTTTCGGAGATCAGCAGGGCCGGCAGGAAAGCGTCGGTAACGGCGTTGCGCAGCTCGCGTTTGGTGACGGCCACCTGTTGTTCCACATAAGCCTTGTAATAGCGGGCTGCCCGCAGGCCCACCAGGTAGGAGTTGCTGAACAGCAACTGGTTCCAGGTGACACCCGGCGTAAGATTGTGGTAAGCGCTGAAGGCGACCTTTTCATCTCCGCCGCCCGGGAAAAATGCGCTGGCCGGGATTCCGGGGCGTTGGAGATAGTACTGGTAGCCAATGCTGGCCGACAATTGCGGATAACCGATCGATTTGCTTTCCCTGATCTGGCACTCGGCGTCGGTGATCTGGAGTTGAGCGATGCGGATCTGCGGATTATTGTCGTAAGCGTACTGGATACAATCCGGCAGGCTCATGGGCGTTTGCCCGACGGCTTCACCCGCCGGAACCGACAACCAAAGGCCGGCCAACCATAGTGTTTGCAATAGTATGCGGTGCATGTTATCAGGATAGTTTTGCTTTCAATAGTTGCAATCCTTTATCGGAGGCGATGCCGTAGAGATAGTGCATCAAAAACTCGTGAAAAAGGGTTTCTTTAGGATAGTTATTTTGGGGAAACATATCTTCGTCGAAGAGTTGGAACGACATGGCGATGTGCATTTTAGTTACAATGTCCACGTCAAAATCGTTCCGGTACAATCCTTCCTTTATGCCGCGTTCCAGGTTTTGCCGCACCAGCCCGTACAAAAAACTCTGCTGGAAGTCCCGCACCATTTCCCAGGCATCGCGGTGGTATTTCTGCAGGTCGTACACGATATTGGTTTTCATTTGCCGCAGCATTTGGGCGTTGCTTTCCATGACGGCGAACAACTCCTCCAGGGCATTTCCGGCATTCCGGAACATCTGTTCGCACTGCGCCTTTTCGCCATGGATATGGTGTTGGAGTACCTTGAGGACCAGGTCGTCTTTGCTGTCGACAAACTGGTACAGGGTTTTTTTAGAAATTCCGAGTTCACGTGCCACGTCATCCATGGAGATACTTTTAATCCCATAACGCAAAAACAGGTCTTCCACCCGTTTCAGCCATTTTTCCTGCTGTTCCGTAAACATGGCGCAAAGGTAACGCCGGAAACGATTTTTGCGCAAATCGTTTCCATCGTTTTTAAAGTTTTTCGACGAATGAAAATAAAATTTCAACGAACGCGGCTCGTGCCGGCCCCAACAAAACAAAAGACGCCGTGTTTCGGCAAAAAGTGGCAGGTGAGTAAAAAATTGGAAAAGCGAGTGCTCCGGGCCGGTTTTCCCCGAATAATAAATTTCATAGAGGGCGTTTATTCAATCGCTTCCACATCCCGCCGGAAACGCCCGATCAGGTCGGCGGTAAAGCCGGTGATCACCTTGCTCTCCCCGGCGCTTTTACCGGCATGGATGGCCGCTACTTTTTCCAGCATTTCAATGAGGAAAGGGTATTCGGGGTCGGGGCCGACTTCCTGGCAGGCGTCGATCACTTTCTGGTACACTTCTTCCACCGGCCGTTGCTTGCGCGCCTCGTAGTCGAACGACCACTGGATTTCGGCGCCCCGCGGGTGCTGCTCCAGAATTTGTTTTACCTCTTGCAGTTCTTCAGGCTGGATATTGCCGTCGGCCATGGCCAGTACGTAAGCCAGTTCGCCGAATGCTTCGTAGAGTTGGTCTTTTTTTGTCATAATGTAAAACGTGGTACGGTTTGAATGCGGCAAAGGTAATGCACAATGTCCATGCCGGACATTAGAAATTCTTAGTCCCGCACCGAAAAACGGTACACTGTTGTCGTCACATACGTTTCGTCCGGCGGTAACACCGTGCTTGGAAAAGCCAGTTGATTCGGCGAATCTGGATAATGCTGCGTTTCGAGGCAAAGGCCGTTGCGGAGCCGTTGCAGGACGCCGCCTTTGCCGCGTACCGTACCAACCAGAAAATTGCCCGAATAAAACTGAATCGCCGGCCCGGTTGTCAGCACTTCCATCAGATAGGGCCTGTTTTCCGTTCTCAAACAGGCGGTCAGCAGGTATGCCAAACGGGTGATCAGGGCAACAGCAGGGATAATCCTTATAGCGGACAAATTTCTAATATTGGATTATCATCCAATGTGCAATATGACTTCCAACTGTCGTTTTGGGGCGCGATACCGGTGTTACCGGCCTGCGGAGCGGGGAGGGTTTTACAATTTAAACTGCACCGGCAACGTGTACTTCACCCGAACTTTCTGTCCGCCCTGCTCCCCGGGAATCCATTTCGGCATAGCCTGTACGAGGCGCACGGCTTCATTGCCGCAGCCCCCGCCAATGTCGTGCAGTATTTGAATCTCAGCCAGACTGCCGTCTTTTTCGACAATAAAAAGGAGTACCACCTTTCCCTGGACGCCGTTTTCTTTTGCTATGGCCGGGTATTTCAGGTTATCGGCCCAGTATTTCGACAATGCCGTTTCGCCACCTGGGAAGGTAGGTTGTTTCTCTGGAATTTGAAAAACCTCGTCGGCTGTTGGTTTCGCTTGCCTCGATAGACGCAACTCCTCCATGCTGGGTACTTCTACAGACCGCTGCATATCCATATCCACACCAACGGGTTCGGACGCCTTCGATGGCGGCGGCGGGGCAAAATCCCATGCTTTTCCCTGTTCATCGAACCCGACCCAACTGCCGTCAAACCGCTCTACACTTTTACGCCGCCCACAGGCAATGAGCAGTCCGCGACTTTTTTCCCGGAATGCTTTGTACTGGTAGGGCATGGGACTGGTGATGATGGCAAACGCTTCGGGATTGATACGCTTGCCGTCGGAGTTATGCAGGAAGTAATCGACGCCGTTGGTTCCAACGTAAAAAAAGGAACTGACCTGCAAGATACTTTTGTATTCAAATCGGGCCGTTTGGGGTTTGTCCAGTGAAATGAAGCTCCACAGTTCACTCGTATCGGGGCGGCCGTACATGACCCGGGGGTTTTTGGTGAATTTCAGCTCTGAAAACCGTGCCGGCAACACTTCATTCCCCTTGAAATCCAGCGCAGAATACCTTTTACCGGCGTATGCCAGAATCGCATGTTTGTCGGAACAATAACCCAGATTTTCGTACTGTAAAGGCACGATCTGGCGCCCGTCCGCGTGAAAGAGACCAATTTTTTTGCCGTTTTCGATGCCGGCAGTGAAATAACGGTCAGGGCGCGGGTCGGGTATTATTTCTTTAAATCCGAGCGCAGCATAGACTTTTCCGGTTCGGCAATCCGAAAGCAGCAGTTTCCCGTTGGTATCGAAGACCGTACCCGTGTTGGCGAGTTTGGAGGTTCGTTTAAAGAAGGCATCGCTGGGCTGGTCGCCCAAGCGGTACAACATACCTTCGGAAATCGGGATCAAAAATCGGCCCTGTTCATCGACCAGGCCGATATTCAGCTCATCTTCCGCGACGAGGAACCGTCCGCCGCCCTGATGCGATACAACAAGATATTGGCAAGGCAGGATGGTATCGCCTTCCCAACTCAGGATGCCCATCGGGCCCCGCACACTCCCATCGCTGATATTGGCACAAATAACCAATTTACCATCAGTCCAGCGCGGACCGATAAACCGGTCGGGAAAAACTGGCCGGCCTTTTTTGTCTATAAAAAGCCGTGAGCCGTCGGTGCGAAAAACCTCAACAGTATTTTGGTCGAATCCCGGCCTGGCTCTGTTCCCTGCGGTGCGAAAGCGGAAGCGACCTTGCGCGTCAAAAAACTGCAACACCGAATCGCCGGCAGCCCACCCGACGAGTAAATCGGCAAACAAAGCGCATACGAACTCGAACTGGACGGGTAATACGAGTTTGCCGTTCAAATCCACCAG
>CALEYM010000069.1 GCA_937926185.1 uncultured Bacteroidota bacterium
CCTGAACTGGATCAAAACGCGCCGGGCCGATCTGGTTGTGCGGCATATAAAGCCGCAACTGGATACTGCCCTGAATCTTTCCAACGAGGATAAAGGCGACTTGTTAACCCGCCTGGTAATGGCATTGACAGAACTGAACCGTTTTGAAGAGGCCGAATACTATTTCCATCTGAGCGATTCCCTGAAATTCGGGGGGCCTGGCGCAAGGGCCATAATAAAGATGGTGGAAGGGCGGATGTACGTCCGGCAAGGCCGGTGGGCCGAAGCCGAAAAAACGCTCCAGGCGGCCCTCCGCGCCGACCCCACGGATAATGCCTCCTGGCGTCTGTCCTGGGCATTGCTCGGCGAAATCCACGCCCGCCGGGGCGAGTTCCGGCAAGCCGACTCGCTTTTCCACAAAGTCGTAACTTTCGGCGACGGCCTTTTCAAAGGTTTTTTTCGCGACGAATCCTTTTTCCGCTACGGTAAATACCTCCTCGCCCAAAAACGCTACGCCGAAGCGGAAGCGCAGTTCCGGGAGATCGGGCGCATCCTGCCTAAAAGTTATTTTTACGGCTACGGCATGGCACTGCTGGCCGCCCACCGCCGCCAACAAACCGAAGCGCTCGACTGGCTGGAGCGCGCGCTCGATAACTTCTGGCCGGATGCGGAAGCCGTCCGGACAGAACCGCTTTTTAAGAAGATCCGGAAAACGAAACGGTTCAAGGCCATGATGGCGAAGCATTTTCCGGCGGAATAAAATAACAGTGCTGATAACCTTTTTCCTGTGCCAGGATAAATAGCGCATTGGAACCGCGTCAAAAACCTGTCCTGTTCACACCAAAATCAGCAACCATGAAGATCCGCCGTTTTTGCCTGTCCGCCGCCCTGTTCCTGTTTGCTTTCGCCGCCTGTTTACAGGCCGCCCGCCTGCCGGAAAACGACCTGCCTTTCCAGGCTGCCTTTACGGCGCCCGACGCCGGCCAACTGCCGCTTTGGGGCACGGCCGCCTGGCTGGGTATCGGGGCGGCGCTGGGCTGGCTGATGCTGTCGGCCTGCGTAACTCTGATGGTTCGGGGAGAAGGCAGCCGGGTGCAGCATTTTAAAAAAATGCGCTAAAATCCGGTCAATCGGGAGTATATTTGAGGGCGACATCCTTCAGATTTCTTTACCAAACGCCCGGCTGAATGAAAAACAAAGTTTTTACTATAGCCGTATTGCTGCTGACCTGTCTGGCTATCACCCGGGCACAGCATCCCGCCTCCAACGCCGCCCCGGCGCAAACGGAAAAAGGCGCCGCGCCCCTCTCTCCCCCTTCAGGAGGCGGGGGGGAAGTTCGCGGCGTCGTCATCGGCATCTCCGATTATCAGGACCCCGCCATTCCCGACCTGCGCTTCGCGCACCGCGACGCCGGGGCCTTTGCCGATTTTCTGCGCTCGCCCGCCGGCGGCTCGTTGGATAATGACCACCTGAAGGTACTGATCAACGAGCAGGCCACCGCCGGACGTGTCGCCGAGGCCCTTGACGGCCTGCTCGAACAGACAAAAGAAGGCGACCGGGTCATCCTCTATTTTTCCGGGCATGGCGATGTGGAACGGAAAACCGTCTCGCAGCCCGGCTTTTTGCTTTGCTGGGATGCGCCTTCGCGGGTGTACATGGGCGGGGGAACCTACTCGCTGGCTTACCTGCAGGAAATTGTCGCCACTTTGTCTACGCAGAATAAAGCAAAAGTCGTGGTCATCACCGATGCCTGCCATGCCGGCAAACTCGCGGGCAGCCAAATCGGCGGGGCACAACTCACCGCGGCCAGCCTCGCCCGGCAGTTTTCAAACGAAATTAAAGTCCTCTCCTGCCAGCCGGGCGAGTACAGTCTTGAAAGCGAGCAGTGGGGCGGCGGGCGCGGCGTGTTCAGTTACCACCTGGTGGATGGCCTGTTCGGACTGGCCGACCGCAACGGCGATCAGACCGTGACCCTTGGCGAACTTGACCGTTATCTCGAAGACCGCGTGACCGTCGAGGCCGCTCCGCAAAGCCAGGTACCGATGTTGCTGGGCAACAAAACCGAGGGGTTGGCAAGGGTGAATGCCGCTATTTTGGCCGATTTGCAACGATACAAGTCGGGACAACTGCCCGCCTTCAACCCGGTGGAACAGCGGGGTTTGGAGGAAGAAGTATTGGCAGGGGTAGATTCGAACATCCTGGAGATTTACGGGGCGTTCAAACTGGCCATACAGGAGAAACGGTTTTTTCCCACCCCGGTGAAGTCGGGGGAACCATCGGCTCCCGGATGTGCAGAGGATTACTATAACCGACTCATGCAGGTGGAAGCACTGGCGCCGCTGCGTGGCGCGATGAAGCGTAATTATGCGGCAGCCTTGCAGGACGACGCGCAGCAGGCGCTGAACGCTATACTGAAAAACGAGATAGGGGAATACAACCTGTCGAACTATAAAAAACGGTTAAAATATATCAACTATCCCGCTTATCTGGAAAGGGCGGCCGAGTTGTTGGGCGCCGGCCATTATATGTATCCTGCATTAAAAGCCCGGCATTACTTTTTTAAAGGTTTTGTGACCGCGCTCCGGGGAGAAACTACGGGCAACTATGAATACAGAATTGATACAAATATCGTGAAATGTTACCAGGAAGCCCTGAAATGGCAGTCAGACTTTCCACATGCCTATTGGCAAATGAGTATTTATTGCGACAACAGGGATTCTGCAAAATTATATGCCCGAACCGCGGGAAACTTAGCGCCCGGCTGGATTAAGCCCTATACCATGCTGGCAGCGATATACAAAAACGAAGGAAACAACGAAAAATCGGACAGTCTTTTTCAAATTGCATTACAATTGGATTCGGCTTCGGCCATCGTATGGTTCGAGTATGGGCAGCTCATGTACTCCTGGGAACGCCCCTTCGATGCAATACCCATTTTTCAAAAAACCGTTGAGTTGGAACCGGCGTTTGTGGCCCCGTATATCAGTCTGGGTCAATGTTATACAGAATTGCGGCAGTACCTGCAGGCTGAAAAAATGTTCGAAAAAGCGATTGCCCTGGACTCTGTAAATATCGAAGCCTGGTATCGTTTCGCAGATGTGTGTATGCATTCGCACCAATGGTCGAAAGCGGAACAGGCGCTTTTACAGGTTGTCGGCCTGGCGCCGGGACACAGATATTATACACACCTCGCTTTTCTATATAAACTTTCAGGAAATTTGAAGGGACAGGAACGTATTTACGCCATGCTTTATAAACGGGACACGTCCAGGGATCTTTCTAAAATGTATGCCGGATTAAATCTCCTCAAATTTTATCTGGAAACCGGCCGCATTAGTGAAGCGGACAAATTGGAAAAGGAAATCGTAACGATGTTCGACTCAACTGAAATCGCCCCGACGGTCTATCTGGAGACCGGCTCCGTCTTCATGGAGTCGGGGCAATTTTCAGAAGCGGAAAAGTATTTCCAACAGGTATTGAAAATAACGACTAAAAGTGCCTGGCTTTATTACCGGATGGGCTTAAATTACCTTTTAGCCAACCGTTTTGACGAAGCGGAAAAAAGTTTAAAAATGGCCGCCACGTTTGAAGACAGTTATTTTCAAAAATTTGCAATAGCTGATTTAGGTTTACTATACAGAAAAACCGGACGTTTGAACGAAGCGGAAGAAGTCTCCGGAAAGGTGTTGGAGGATATACCATACCTTGCCCAGGCAAATGCCAACATGGCTGCCCTCGCTGCCCGGCGCGGGCAATACGCGGAAGCTTTTACTTACATTGAAAAGATTTTCTCCACCAACGTCTGGTGGGAATTCATTTACAAATACTTTGAAGAGCCCGACCTGGCGCCGCT
>CALEYM010000070.1 GCA_937926185.1 uncultured Bacteroidota bacterium
ATATCTTCAGTGGATTAACTCCATGCTATCGAACTGGGGGTACCTAAATTGTTACAAAATTTATTCATTTAGATTATTCTAATTATGCATACACCTTAATCGCATCGCGCCATGCCCATTTGTAAAACACTGATCTCCACCCTTGTTTGCTTTTCCCTGTTTACCCCCCTCCGCGCACAGGCGCCCGCCAACGATCACTGCGCCAACGCCTCCGTGGTCGTCATCCCGGGCGGCGGCTACGGCTACGGCACGTTCATCTCTGCCACAACTGACCTGACCAATGCCGCGGGCGAAAACGGTGAGTATTTCTCTTTCGCGGCGGAGGGTCATGTGAAATCGGTTTGGTATGAATTTACCCTGCCGACCCGCCGCAGTTTTAAAGTGGAAATGGTCGGCAACAATCTGAACAGCGCGGCCATTACGCTTTACCGGCCCGCCAACTGTTTGCCGGGCGTAGCCGCGCTTTCAGGTACCCTGAGTGGCGATGCGGGCGGATTTATAGAAAACACCAACTGTTCCGAGTACGGTACCTACCGCGTACAGGTGACGGCGCCGGCCGGCCTGAACGCCGCTGTGTTTGTCCGGGTCACCTTGTCCTGTCCAGCCGACCCGGTCGAATCGCGGTACGACTGTCCGCCCGGCGCCTTTGTGTTTAATTCGGGCAATCCCCTGCCGCAAAACAGTTTCAGCAGCAGCGGCAGCCACAAGATCGGCTGCCAAAGCCTCGACGATACGACGGAATATGCCTGCCTGCCCCTGCCGGATAAAGCCGACTACAACCAGAGTACCTGGTACGTGTTTACGACAGGCGCCCGCGTGGACCTGTTGTCTTTTTCCAGCAACGTTTACCCGTCTGACGCTAAAGTTGGTTTCCGGCTCTTCGAAGGCGACGTTCGCCCTGCCGGGTCTTCGGGGCTTGCACAAATCGCCTGCGAAATGGCGCGCGAAGACGGCTCGTACCGGTATATCGAATTCCCCTGCCTGCTCAAACCGAATACGACTTACAGCCTGGCGTTGCTGTTTCATCGGGATTTTAACAATAGCAACAACACCTTTACGCTCACCGCCCGGCAGCGCGGCGAAACCCCTGCCGGCTGGCCCAAACCCGTGCTGCCGCCCGTACTGGCGGCCAACCAACTCGGCGCCCTGCCCAACGGCGGTCCCGCCAAATGGTTCGACCGCTTCGATTGCAGTGCATCTATCAGTCAAAACCCCTGTCCGCCCGCCAATCCGGCCAACGGCACGGTCACGATCGGCAACAGGACGTACAACCTCGCCACCTGGGCCACCTTTACCCTGACACAGGATGCCAACGTGGATTTCCGGTTTTACGACTATCACTATTCTGCGGCCCTGCATACCCGTATTTTTAAAAAAATACCCGGCGCCGACTGCCCCTCGCCCGATCCCGCAACTGATTTGGCGTATGAATTTTCCGGTACCACCGGCGCCAAAGATTGCCTGCCTGCCGGTACCTACGCCGTGCAGGTATTGTCCAGTTCGGTGTATCCCCAACCGGCAACATCCGGTTACTGGAACGCCTGGAGTTACGCCAATCTCGGTACCGCGTTCGAATTCCGTTTCACGGTAGAATATCTCCCGGTCGACGGCAAGTTCATGCTCGACACGCCCGGCGTTTTCGATTCCATCAACCTGCTGCAACCGCTGGCCAACGGTGTGATCTATGCTGCTGCACCGGCGGTATTCGTGTGCAAAAACACCGTACTCCCGGCTAACCTGCTCTGTGCGGGGGCAGAAAAAGCGATGTACCGGCAGTTCAACACCGCCCAGGACGGCCTGCTGAGCCTGGTAAACCTGCGCACCGACGATTATCCCGACCCGCCCGTCCGCTACCAGCTGTTCCAGTCCAACGCCAATGATCTGGCCGCGGCCCAGAATGCCCACAACCCCGGCCAGTCCATCGCGGGCATGAGCGATTACACGGGCATCTGTATCGACGACGACGACAATACGTACACGCCGGCGGGCATCGACACGTTCTGCGTCTGCGCCACTGCTGCTACCTATACCCTCGCGAGCCTGGGCGACTCGGCGAATGTCGGGAAAGGCGACGCGCCGAAATTCCGGCTCCGGGTGCTGAAAACCGTGCACGACAGCCGTACCAACGCCGAAACGGTAAATCTGGGCGCTGTGCCGGGATCGTATTCCAGTCAGCCCGACGTTTTTTCCTGCGTGGACAACCCGGGCGCCCTGCCGCCCTGTGGAAACCGCAAAAAACTGATCTTCCGGCAGTTCTACCTGCCGGCCCCCGCCGTCGTTACGATTTCCGAAACAGGCAATACCACCAGCATGCTCAGCCTGTTTGCCGGGCAGGCCACCGATGCCGCGGCCGCGCTGACGCCCCTGGCGCCGGGCTGTTTTCAAACCCACCGTTTTACCGACGAATGTACGCCCCTGCCGGCGGGTTGGTACACCGTGGTGTCGTATGGCGCCGGACCGAATTATACCGACAAACGTATCTGGAACAACCTGGGCGACCCGGCGGACGTGGGCAAAAACAGCAGGATCACGATCAGCCTCGATTTTGCCATCGAACCGAAATACAACCGGCCGGCAAAGGCTTACCAGGCCGGCACGACCGACTGGACGCCTGCTCCCCCGGCCAATCCGAACGCCGTGACCGCCAAACTGTACACCTTCGGAACGGAACAATTCTGTGCGCCCGATACGCCGTTTATCCCGACGGGTATCCTCTCCTGCGCGCCGGGCTATAACCGCGTGGCCTTTTTCGTATTTACCATTACGAGAAATTCCTTTGTGCAAATCCGCGGCGTCGATCAGGGTTTCTACGTGGAAGTATTTCCTTTCAACGTGAATATTGTCCCGGCCTCGCTGCTCACCGTGCAGCCGGTGTACCAGTGCATGAGCGTTGCGAAGGACTACCGCCAGCTGTGCGACCTGCCGCCGGGAACGTATACCATCGCCGTTTTTGCCAACGACAGCCACAAGGGCGCCACGCTCACGCCCGCGCTGTACGTGGAACAGGTTATCCAATCGCGTTTCGACGACGCTGCCGATGCCTACAACGTCGATCTCGTTCCCGATAACGGTACCTGGATAAACGGGCGAACCGGAGACATAAATCTCGATTTTCCGCTCGAACACCCCACGCGCGACGTGTTTTCCTGCCTCACCGGCGCGCGTCCGACCGACCCCGCCGATACCCGTTGCGGCACGCAACTGAACCCGCTGATCTACGCGCCGGCCGCGATAAAGCCGCTTTATTTGCCCGGAAATCCGCCTTCGCCAATCGCTCAACCCTGGCGCACGCTTTGGTACACCTTCGTGCTGGAAGGCTCCGGAACGGCCTCTATCGGCGCCAATATCCTCACGCCGGGCACACCGCGCCCGCTGATGGCCGTGTACGAAAGCAACCTGGATGCCGGCCAGCCCTGGAGCGACCTGAAACTGCTGGGCGACGCCGCGCTATCGTCCGGCCTGACCCTGCTGGATGAAAACGTGGACTACTGGTGCGATGCTGAATATGCGTTCAACAACGTCAGTTTGACCTTTACCAAAAACGGTTGCCTGAAAAACCGCGTCCGGTATTTCCTGGTGGTCAGTTTCGATGCCGACGAACCGAACTTTCCCAACCAGGCTGTTTCCATTTCCATCAAATACGACGGTACGCCCACCACGCCGGCCCTGTACGACGAACGCGAAACCGCCAATGTCCTCAATGGCCTGGGTCAAACCCAGCCGCCGTACGACACCGTGTCGCTGGCGCCCGGTAACACCTTCAGCGGACCGGCTTTTTCGCTGTTGTGTTACACCAAAAACCCGGCGGATCCCACGTCGGGCTTCTGCGGCAGCAACGGCGCCGAATCGGCCTGGTTCAGGTTCGAGGTACTGAGCACAGGGCAGTTTTACGCGGCGCTGCAGGAGATCGGCGTTGCCAACGGCTGGTTTGCCAATCAGTACGACCTGACCGTATGGCGTGAGTCGACACCGGGCGGGCCTTTGGCGCAGCTACCCTTGTCGTACGAATACGTATCCGGCGAGCACGAATGGATAAGCGGCTGCATCGGGCCGGGGGTGTATTACCTGCTGGTGCGTTCCTGTTCTTCCATCGACGAACTGCAGCAATACCGCCCGGTGATAAAACTCGCGGATTCGCCCGGCGATTTTTGCGCCAACGCCATACCGCTCGACGTGCCCGGCTTTAGCCCGGTCACCGCTTCCGCGACGGTTGATTGCCATACCATCGGTACCGATTTCGGCGAAACGAGCGAGGCCGGCATGGGCTGCCTGTTCGGGCCTGCAGGCAAAAAAACCACCTGGTTTCGGGTGCACGTCACGGCCGGACAGAAAATGGATCTCAATTTCAAATTTGCCGAAAACCTGTCGGGCAGCACGGTCAACCTCAACCACTTAGCCTACCGGGTTTTCTCCGGCTCCTGCGGCGCCCTTACGCCCGTGGTGTGCAGCGCGGTGGGCAGCAACAGTATCACCCAAAACTGCCTGGGGCCCGGTGATTATTATGTGCAGGTGGCACTGCCCGAAAAAGTAGGCAACACGATCGTAGAAGGAACGGTGGCGCTGACCGTAACAGCCACCCCCAACAACGACCAGAACTGTACCCCGGTGAACCCCAATATGCCGCGGGCTGATTTTTATTACAGCGCCGACTGTCAGACGGTGACCTTTTACAATACTTCCACTGCCGGAACCGACATAGGCTACTTGTGGCAATTTCCCGACGGCGCCACCAGCGTTTTACCCTCGCCCGTCTGGACGCCACCCGGCCCCGGCGACTTCGCCGTGACCCTCACCACGACGAACACCGCGAACGGCTTGTCGGCCAGCCTGACCAAAAACGTACCGGTCGCCGCGCCGTTTGCGGCCTACCAGCCTTTGCCCGATGCGCTCATCTGCAATGGAACCGCCCCGGCAATACTCGACGCCACTTTCCCCGGGGCGGAGTATGTATGGAGCGACGGATCGACCGGCCCGGTATTAACCACCTATGTAGCGGACAAATATTGGGTAATAATAAAAAAAGACGGTTGTGAAAAACGCGACACGGCCGTCGTTTCGGCTATCGAGGCCCGGCGGAATATTGTGCAAACCCTTTGTCCCGGCGATACGCTGACGGTCGGAAACCAGGTCTTCCATCAGGGCAACGCCAACGGTACGGTGACGCTGCCCGGCGCGCATCCTTCCGGCTGCGACAGCCTGCTGGACGTTCATCTCGATTTTTACCCGGAAGCGATCCAATATTTGGATACCACCCTTTGCGCCGGACTGAGTTTCAGCCTGGGCGGGCAGGTCTTTTCCGCCGATCATCCCGCCGGCCAGGCGCTTTTGCCCGGCCTGGCGCCGCACGGCTGCGATTTGACAGTGAACGTGAACGCCCAGTTTACCCACTCGGTCAGCGAGGCGGTTCACCGGGATTTGTGCGCCGGGGAAACCTTTACATACAGGGGCCAGCTCTTTTCGGAAAACAATCCATCGGCCACGCTGGTACTGCCCGCATCCGCGCCGGGCGGCTGCGATACTACCGTGGCAATAACCACTTCGTTTTACCATCCGGATACGGCTCAGCTCTTCGTCGAACGTTGTGAAAATGAAACTTTTACGTACGGCGGTCAGGTATTCTCTGCACAGCAACCGCAAGGTTTTGTCACGCTCGCGGGCCAGGCTTTGAACGGCTGCGACAGCGTGGTGCGCGTGGCAGTTACTTTTTTGCCGGCCCTTGAAACCGTGTTGGTCCAAACCCTTTGTCCCGGTGAAAAAGTGCAGGCAGGCGGTGAAATTTTTGACGGGAACCGGCTTTCCGGAACGGTCGTTTTACCATCCGCAAACGGCTGTGACAGCACCGTGCAGGTGCAACTCACGGCATTGCCGCCGGCAGCGGGGTTGATTTCCGGGACGTATTGCCATCATGATACCGTCGTTATTTTCGGCCAACAGTTCACCGTCTCCAACCCCGGCGGCGTGATTATCCGGCCAGGCCTTGCGCCCAACGGCTGCGACAGTATTTGGACGATTGATCTTTATTTCAAACCGTTTCAGACCACTGTCGCGGAAATAACAGGATGCTCCGGCAATGTAATACCCCTTCAGGCGCCGCCAGGCGCTAACGCCTACCTCTGGCACGACGGTTCGGCACAGCCGGTTCTTACCGCTTCGCAAAGCGGCGTTTATTGGGTGCAAAGCTTCGATGCGCAGGGCTGCGTAATCCGGCTGGATACTTTCCCGGTGCAGTTACATCCGCAAGTGTTGAAAGAAATGGTGGCGACAATATGCGAAACGGAAATCTATCCATTCAACCAGCAGTCGCTTTCGCAGTCGGGCGTTTATGAGCAAACGTTCAGTACCGCGCAGGGTTGCGACAGTACTGTCAGGCTTACCCTGACGGTAAGGGATACGTTTTTCCAAAAAACCGGGGTGGAAATATGCCACGACGGCGCTTTCCAATTGCCCAACGGCCAAATGGTCAGTCAGCCAGGGGTTTACTTAGCGACGCTGCCGGCGCAAAACGGCTGCGACAGCAGCTGGGAAATAACCGTCGTACAACGCCCGCTGTTGAAACGGACGACCAGCGTCAGCGTTTGCCCCGGTTTACCTTTGCCGCTGCCCTGGGGCGATACGGCAGCCGCGCCAGGACAGTATATCCGTGTTTTCCAATATGCTTCGGGCTGCGACAGCCTCGAATGGATCGTTACCGCCGGATACGCTTCCGCCATTCAGCCCGGTGCGGCGGTGCAATCGGATTTCAACGGTTTTGCTATCAGTTGTGCCGCCGCCGCCGACGGGAAGGCCGGCGCTTCGCCGGCAGGCGGTACGCCGCCCTGGTCGTTTTTGTGGAACACGGGTCATGCCGGGGCGCAAATAACAGGTCTTGCCGCGGGAACATATACCGTAACAGTTACGGATGCCCTGGGCTGCACGGCCGTTCAAACGCTCGCCCTTTCCGAGCCGCCGGCGCTAAACCTGACCCTCGACGCGGCGGACCCGCTTTGTTCGGGCGAAACCAACGGCCGCGTATCCGGCTATGCAGAAGGTGGCGTGGCGCCTTACCTGTACTCGTCTGACGGCTTTGGTTTTGTCCAGAACAACGTGTTTAAAAATCTGGCGCCGGGCATATATACCCTGACTGCCCAGGATGCCAACGGCTGTGAAACTGCCTCGACGACCACGATAGAAACCCCGGAAGACCTTGCCGTCGTGTTCGACCCGGCGGAATGGACGATTCATCTGGGCGACAGCCTGCAACTGAAACCACTTATAACAGGTGTGGCCGATTCGCTGGCCTGGTCGCCGCGGCCCGATTGCGGCCAATGCCCGGAACCATGGGTAAAACCTTTTCAATCGACCGACTACCGCCTGACCATCTGGAACGCCGCGGGTTGTCCGGCAGAAGCCCGCGTCCGGGTATTCGTAGACCGCGACAGGCGCGTGTATGTTCCCAACGTCTTCAGCCCTGACGGCGACGGACGGAACGATTACTTCGGCGTGTTTGCCGGCCCGGAATACCGGCTGGTGCGGCGCCTCGCCGTGTTCGACCGCTGGGGAAACGCGGTTTTCGATGCCAGAGACTTTCCGCCGGACGCTGCCAGGGGCCGCTGGGACGGCCGCGCGCGCGGGCAGGAGGTGACCCCCGGGGTTTTTGCGTGGCTTTGCGTGATGGAGCTGGCGGATGGGACGGTGGAGGTGGTGGAAGGGGGGGTGACGGTGGTGCGGTGACGGTGAACTACACCCGCCGCCCCGCCAACCATTCCGCCAAACACTCCACCATAAACACGCCCACGTCTATTAAATCTTTATCGCCCGGCCCTCCCGCGGTGGTATCCCTGGTATAAGGCGGCACGTGAATAAAACCCCGCACGGGGATTTTTTCCTGTAATTCGCTCATGGCCAGGTAAAACACGTGATTACAGATATAACCGCCCGCGTCGTCGGAATAGCGTACTTCGAGGGGGTAGGTGCCCAGGGTGGCAAAATTCCGGATCAGCAGTTTTTCGCGCAGCCAGTCCAGCGGCAGCGCGGAGGGAATTGTGGGCGTGTGGCCGGCAATGATCTCGCCGGCGCCGTTTGGAGGCGGCAATTTACCGAATTCGTCGTAAAAATAGCGCGCTTCGTTGCGCGCGGTCGTTTCCAGGCGGATGAAGGGGTCGGGCGCCAGGCCGAAGCCGAGCCAGGCTGCCGGCTTCAGCGTTTCGGCATTTTTCCGGATAATTGGCCAGGCGCTGTGCCAGCTGACGGGCAAGCGGATACCTTTCACCCGGAAGCCGTTCATCTGTTTGCCGTTCACGGTTTCGGCGATGTCGCCGGACGGGTTTCTGTCGAATTCCTGGAAGGCGGTGAAGCCGGTGACGAGTATGGTCGGTTTCATAAAATATTCGCTCGTTAACTTGTTTTTGGGGCGCCATTGCCTACCATGGCAATCCAGGCCTGAAAGGTTTTTATTTTTTCCCGGAAGCACTCCGTCATGGCCGCCTCGGATTGCCGCATTTCCGACTTGTACACTAAGCACAGTTTGCCGCGCAGGTCGGCCGGCATACCTTTCAGTGTTTCCTCGTCGCATATAATAAGCAGGCCATCCGGGTGGTTTTCGAGCATGAGGCCCACTTCGATGAGTACGTTGTGGTTGAAACCGGAAATATCGGCGATAAAACGCCGGCTGGTGGACACGAACTTTTTGATACTGTCGAGCAGGTTATTGTCCTGAATATTGTGGTCGCCGCGAATGACTTTCCAGTTGTATGGCGACTGCGACAAGGTGGTGTTGACGGCGTTCCAGACGGTATCAAATTCCTTCTGGTAGGGTAGCGCCATGAAACAATCGGCCAGGCCTTCATCGTATTCGTCGCGTTGCCTGGTAGCGCCGATGCGGAATTGCAGGCAATCGACGATGTTTTCGATGATCGAGTCGGAGGCGCTGAATTTCAGGTCGTTGAACGGCGAGTGGAGCACGGCGATCTGATAGAAGGAGTCGGCTATTTTTTCCAATTGCCGCCGGGCGAGTAATGGCTGGCCGGACAGTTTTCCGATAATGGGATTGGCGATGTTGAGCATCAGCGCGTCCACGCTGTAACTGTTCCCTCTCGCCCCTGCCCCGGCATCGGCGAATTTGTGCGTTCCGTCGGTGCTCACGATCCGGAACATGGCAGGCGTTTCTTTTTCGCCGGGGCGATTGACAAAAACGACCGTCCGGATGCCGCGTTTGCCGAGGTAAGGCACAATACGGTTGACGAAACGCCGGAAAGGTTCCGGCACATCCACCAGGTCGTCGGAATTGGACAGGGTGGCCACGTCTTTCAGGCCCACGTTTTCACAATCGGCGATCTGTTTCAGCACCATTTGCTCCGGGCCGAAGGCAAAAACGGTCAGAAACCGGCTGCCGTGTAGCAGGTCGATGGCGTTGAGTTCGTCGGCAGTGTAATAAATAAACCGTTCGTCGCCGTGTTTTTCGGCGTTGGGCAAAATTTCACGCCAGCGCAACTGGCCGTTTGTCGTGGTAAAACGGTAATAATCCCGGAACAGGCCGCAGAGGTCTTCACATTCTTTGCCGTGCATGACCAGCTTGTCCTTGTGAATGTGCAGCGCCTGTTCCATGATGACTGGTTGCTGTTGTGCAAGCATATCGAAAAAGCGCAGGATATGGTTTTCCATCGCGTTTCTGATCGTCTGGAAATGATTGTCCTGGCAAAAGATATCTTCCCGCGATATTTGGATTTTGAGGTTTGGACTGTCGATCAAACCGATGACGAAAGACAAGTTATCCGGGAAAAAATCCCGGATGTTCCCCATCAGCCGGACGCCTTTGGAAAAAAACTGCACCTGGTGCCGGTCGGCGGTAAAGGTGCTTTCCTGCTGCGGGATGCCGAGCAATACGCGGGCGCCGTCGGGGCCTTTGCCGAAGTAAGCGCAAAGCAGTTTTTGCTGGGGGAAATATTGGCCCATCAGCCGGCGGATGTCGTCGTTGTTGAGCAACTTCTCTTCGCCATTAAACAGGTTTTCAATCCACTGCCACTGCTGGTTGACGGCGCCGCTGGACGTATCCCGGCCAACGTAGATGGGCGTGGTGAACAGCCCGAAGGTCTTTCGGATGTATTCCCGGAGCACTTTGTCGCTGCCCAGGTCCAGCTTCGCGTCGTCGTCGAGGTACAGCACGGCTTCGGTGCCGATGGTGGATTTTTCAACAGGTTCCAGGTGAAACGTTTCCGCGTAACGCGCCCATTCGAGCCGCCAGCCGTGCGGTTCGTCGGCATGGCGGGTTTCCACCACCAGTTTTTCGGCAGCGATGAAGGCGCTCAGTACGCCGATACCGAACATGCCGATGGTTTCGTTTTCGTCCAGGCGGCTAAAATGGCCGGCTATGCGGGTATAGGCTTCGAGAATGACCTTGCGCGTCATGCCGCTGCCGTTGTCCAGAATATGGAGTTTGCCAAACTCCGCCCACACCTGAATGACCGGATTCTTCTGTCCCTTCGTGGCGTCGTGGGCATTGGAAATGTATTCGCGGACGGGCGCAAAGGGGTCGGTTTGCAGGTTGTCGACCAGTATCTTGATCAGGTGGCTGATCTGGGCGGTGACCCTTTCTTCTGAACCGGTTGGCTGAACGGTAGAATAGGTTTCGTTCATAATATGTATATTAAAGAAGATTTTAAAGTAAGGTTCAAGGCCAAACCCGGCTGCGCAGCGCAATCAGTTCCTCGCTGGCCCAGCGATCGAGCAGGAAACCGGCGCCGGCCTGTTCCCCGCCGAGCAGGGTTTTCCAGTTTTGAAGCAGGACATCGGAGCAGCCGTAGGATTCGAGCGGTTTGGCCAGCTCGGTCAGGGCGTTCCGGCCCAGGCTCAAAATATCTTCAACGCCGGGGTCGGGTATCAAGCCCGCCAGTTCGAGTTCCCGGCGCAGCGCGCCAATCTCGACTGCCCGAAGCAAAACCATCGGTTGCGCGCAATCGGGCAATATTTTTTTCAAGGTATTCAATTCCCGGCGGGCGGGTACGAAATCTTCCATCAGCAGGTACCATATCAGGGATAGCATAGTGCACTCGGTGAGCAATAACGGGTCTTGTTCGAAGCGGGCGTTTTTTTGCAGTTTGGCGATCAATTCGGATACTTTTTCATTCTCTTGTCCGAATTCGTTGGCGCTGAAATTGCTGAATTCGCCATCGGCTGCCTGGCGCAAATGCAGGTGGAGCTGGGCCGCGGCAGCGAAAGCAAGACTCCAGGGGCCGCGATTGGCCTGCATTATTTCCCGGGATAATTTCCGCACGTGGAAATTATTCCCCGGCGCGCAGAGGTGCGAAACCAGCAATAGCGCTTCAAAATGTTCAGGGTGCAGGAACAAAAAATAGGAAGAGGATTTGGCAGCACTTCGGATAGACTCCAGTCCTTCTGAAATACAGGAAATCGAGCCTTGTATGTCGCCGAGCTGGCGTAAATACAAACCTTCCATCAGGCTGACTTGCGCGGGGAGGTCTTCAATCGGGAAAATATTGAAATCGGATTTGATCTCACGGATCAGCGATTTTATTTTTTCGTGATCGTCGAATAGCGTCCGGCGGTACACGGTGAGCAAACCGCAAAAGGCACGGGGGCGGTAGTGCCGCACGAACTCGTTGAGGCCCTGCATAGATTCGGGGATGGTGTCGGATTCCCGGATGGCCAGTTCGTAATATTGCTGCGCTTTGCCGAAATTGCCTGTGCCGCGGAATGCTTCGCCGAGCAAACAGGACGCGACCGTTCTGGCGGCGGCATCGGCGGCAGGGTTGTTGAGCGTGGACTCAAAAAACGGGATCGTTTCCTGGCGGTAACCGGCCGTGAACATGCTCGAAGCAGATCGAAGTTGCTCATATACCCGCCCCTGTGCCGATGAGATGGCGACAGGGCGGTGGCCAGCGGGGGGCGAGGTATGCCGGGAGCGGGGAGAATCATCCGAAAATCGCGGATTCGCGTTGACACGGTCATCTGCCGGGGCTTCGGTGTCTTCAGGGTTGGTTCCGAACCGTTGCCGGAAATAATTGGATATGCGTTCAAACATGGCAGGTATTGGTTAAGATGGTTAACGAATCGGGATTTGCTCCCAGCCTTTTTCCGTTTTGACCCAAAATTGTTTGGCTTTCAGGAGTCGTTGTTTAGGAAGGTAGGCGCCTTTCGCTTTTACTTCCATTGAGGAATAATCGGCCAGCTGACCCGAAGCATGGCTGAGGAACACCAGCTTTTCTTTTTCCATCAGGATGGCCGCGGGCAGATTGGCTTTCATGGCATAGAAAGCCGCGTATTGTTGCGCGGGACTTTCACCCGCGGCCTTCAGATTGAGGTAATTGCGGGCGTCCACGAGTGTTCCCTGGTAGGTGGAGGCGCAGGAGCCCAGGCAGCAAATCGCGGCAATTTGGAGCAGCAGCGGGATATACCTTTTCATAATCAAGATTTAATCGATTGGTTATCAGAAAAATAGTGTGGCTTATTGTCCATTAAAGACACCCCCGACCGAGGCGCCGGATCGGGGAAGATTCAATGGCGTCCAGTCGCCGGATTTGTCTTTTACTTCTACCCGCAGGGGCGTCATGGCATTGGTATCGGGGTAGGTAATACCATAAGCCCGCACCATGTTTGTACTCTTTTTGCCATCCGCGGGGAAAATCCGGCTATCCAGCAACAATAAAGTGAAATTCCCGTCCTTTGAGCGGATACCGACCGGACTGCCGTCGCGGGGCAGGGCGGCAGACTTGCCGCCATTTGTAAATAAAGCGTCGGCGCCCGTCAGTTCTCCTTCGATGACCGGGCTGTTGCGCCAGGGATCCTCGGTTGGGCTATTGGCGGTTCCTTCATCTTCCGTCTCTTCATCACCGGAATAAGGATCATAGTCGAAAGCGTCCTGAAAATCGGCTTTTTCCCAACCTAAAATACCCATGTGTCTGGCGAGCTGCGCCTGGTAATCGAGGATGGTCTTACTCAGGTTTTCGTTTTCGTCTTCGTCGATCTTGTTTAAAAGATAACCGAGGTAGCGAAAGTGCGCGTGCTGGTAGGCGAGTTCTTCACCGCGTTGAAAAGCCATGCCACGCCGGTAATGGACTTCGGCCAGCGCGCGCGCAAATTTGGAGTCATAAGTGTAGCGGCGGTAATCGTCGTCGCCCAGTCTGTCCTGTAAAAAGGGCAAAAGCCCCGTCGAATACACTGTTTGGCTCAGGTCTTCCCAGGGGAGGAAATCGCCATTTGCCTTTCCTTGCTGAATTTTTAGCGCTTCCACCGCCGCGATGAAATCCCGGACAATTTTATCCCGCTCTTCCGCCACGAGTTCGGTCAGCCATTCGGCCTCCTCCATGTCCAGCATTTTTCGGCAGCCGACAATGCGCAGGCGCATCAGGTCTTTGTTTTTACGGGTCAAAGCGAAGAATTGGCCGGCCAGGTCTTCGCGGGCTTCTTTCGATTCCGTTTCGTTTTTGAATTGATAAAGCAGGTACTTGGCTTTGATATCGGGGTCGTTATCGGCGATCGCCTCAATACCTTCTTCCCAGCTTATGGTTCGGGTGTAGTCCAGGTCGGAGTCGCCAAAATAGCCGCCGCTTTTCCAGAGGTGACAAAGCGCCAGGTCGGCTTCCTGGCTGGTTTCCACGGTTTCGCCGACAGCGCCGGTCGACCATTCCGACCAGGGGATGGCAGCGTCCCAGGAGTCGTACCAGGAACTGGCAGGGCCGCTTTTGCCGCGGATGTCGCCCGCGCTGATACAGTTGCCTTTGCCACTGGGGCATCGCTTCCGGATCAGCTGATTCCAGAGTTCGGGCTTTTTCTGCGTGATTTTTTTAAGCAAAGCGTAGGCTTCCACGATGGAGGCCAGTTCGTCGAAGGGTTTGTAGTTTTTCCGGTATTCATCGAAACGGGTTTCGAGGTCTTTTTTGAGCGGGGCGTAGGGCAGGTCGAAGGTCAGGTTGTCGAACTCGCTTGCCGCTGTTACTTCCCGGTACCAGAGGTTGGGCCGGAACCAACGGTGCGACACCACCGCGATCCCGACGGGAAATCCGCTGCCGGCGGGCACCGCCTTTATGGTGAATTCGCCGATAACGCCCGGTTTGGATGGGAATCTGCTCGTCAGGTTGCGATACCAGAGCGCATCGGGCGACTGGTTCCGGGCGTCCATCAACCAGACGTATTGCGCGTGCGGCATCTGCGACATGTTGCCCGTTTTGAGGATCAGGGGATGCAGCATGGAGTCCTGCGGCACGTCGCCCTGCGCAAACGAATGGGCGTACACATCGTAGTGGATCATGGCATCGGCCAGGCCGGGCGGCATGCAGGGGGAAGTGTACGTGGATGCCCCCGGCACCAGCGCGCCGTCGACCGATATGACGAAAGGGGCCGAACAGCTTTGTTTTACCCAAAGCAGCAGGTTGTCCATAGCGCCCCTCGGCAGCGAGATGACTTTTTTGCCGCTGGGGCCGTAAGTAACCACGAGGTTGTTGCCTTCGATCTGAATATCCTTAATGGAAGAAACGTCGATGTCGCCTGAGATTTCGATGATCAGTCCG
>CALEYM010000071.1 GCA_937926185.1 uncultured Bacteroidota bacterium
AATGTTAAAATAGAAATAACTTAATATGCCGACCTTTAAAAACACGGATATCAGCGGCACAATGCTTTGGCAAAGCTTCGCATCGCTTGGCAACATGGAGCGGAAACACCTCGGACAATGGCTTCACTCGCCATTTTTCTGCCGGCGCGAAGAACCGGGTTTATTATTTGAATACCTGCAAAACTGCCTGAACAAAGGCATCAATCCAGGCTATGAAATGGTAGCCAGGCATCTATTCAGAACAGATAAGCCGGCAGATAAAAATGCCTTGCGTTTGCTCATGAGCGAACTTTTGGCCCATATCGAACATTTTTTGGCATATCGGGAAGTGTTTGCCGGGCAAGCCAATTTCGATATTCATCTCGCGGCAGCGTATCGCAAACGCGGCCTGGAAAAACATTTTCGGCAAAGTCTGCACAGCGCCCGCGTCAAATGGGGGCAACAGCCCTACCGGCACACGGAGTATTTTGACGCCCAGGCAGCCATCGAATACGAACTGTACCAGTATCTCAGCGCCGGCCGCCGTACCGAGGCGCTGAATTGGCAACAGCTATCCGATCAGACCGACACCGCGTATATAGCCCGTAAACTGCGTCAGGCCTGTATGGCGCTCAGCCACCAAACGGTGTACAATGCCGATTACCGATTCGGACTACTCGATGCCGTGCTCGATCATGTGCGCCGGTCGGAAGGTTTACAACAAATTCCGGCCATTGGCCTTTACTTTTATTGTTATCTGTTTCTGACCGAACAGGGAGGCGAAACGCATTTTCAGCGGTTTAAAACCCAGTTGTTCGATTCGCTCGATCAGTTGCCGGCGGAAGAACAGCGGAATCTGCACTTGCTGGCACTGAATTTTTGCATCCGGAAGATCAATCAGCTGGAAGGCGCCTATTTTCGCGAAGCGCTCGATTTGTACCAATCGGCCCTGAAAGCCGGTTTGCTGCTGGAAAACGGACAGTTGTCGCATTTTGCCTACAATAATATTGTCGCCATCGCCCTAAAGGTTGGCGATACCGACTGGACGGAGCAATTTATTCGCGCCTACAACCCCTTGCTGGAGAAAAAACACCGCGATGCTTCCCTTCATCTCAATCTCGCGCGATTGGAGTACGCGCGCCGCAACCTGAGCGCCGCATTGCTTCACCTCCAGCAAGCCGATTATAAAGACCTGATCAATAACCTGATCGCTAAAACCCTGCAACTCAAAATTTACTACGAAACCGGCGAATTCGACGCCCTCGATGCGCACCTGCAAAGTATGCAAACCTTTATCCGCCGACAAAGGGTCATCGGTTATCACAAAACCAACTATCTGAATATTGTCCGTTATGGCCGCCGGCTCATGCAACTCAACTTTAACAGCCCCCCCGCTCGCTCCGCGCTGCGACAAAAAATAGCGGAAGAACCGGTTTTGACGGAGAAGGATTGGTTTTTGGAGATGATAAATAGCGGTTGAGCAGTTCACTCCCGGATAAACTCCAGTTCTTTATGCCGGTCCAGCCGGGCGATGGCCGAGGGTTCCTGCGGTTCCTTGTCATCCTGGCGGTATTTCACCACATAATCGACGCCGCCCAGGATTTCGCTGCTGATGCCGCCAAAGGTGGGTGGCCAGGGTTTTCCGTGTTTGCAGGCTGCCGTACCGACAATGGGTTTGCCGAACGCTTCGATGAGTGCGCGGCAAAATTCATCGGTAGCCACACGAATAGCCGCCGTGCCGTTGGCGTGTTTTACGCCTGCAGGCAACCCGACGGGTTTTTCATAGATCATGGTAAGCGGGCGTTGGTGGTAGGCGAGCAGCGTCTCCACGCGGGGGTGAATCTTCGGGGCATACTGCTTCAGCATTTCAATGCTGTTTACCAGTATTACAAACCCCGTGCCCGGGGGCAATTCTTTGAGCGCCGAAAGCCGGGCGATAGCCGTTTCATTAGTGGCATCGCACCCAATGGCCCAAATGGTATCCGTTGGATAACAAATCAGTCCGCCGGCTTCCAGGAGGCGGGCAATTTCGGAAATGTCGTCGCGTAGCAGGAACATAGCCAACAATTGGCGTTTAATTATCGTTCTTCGTGTACTTTTGAAGGTACAAAAGTCTGACATTTAACCCAAACAATACGATCATAAACGAATGCGCACAAAAATTAAGGGTATTTTACCCTGTCTACTCTTGTTTTTCCTATCCATTTCACCCGAACTGGCGCTGGCCAGGCATATTATCGGCGGTGAGATCACTTATGAGTTTTTATCGGAAGTATCGCCGGGCCGCAACCGCTACCGGTTTACGATGAAAATTTACCGGGATTGTTTCGGTGGCGGCGCCGGTTTCGACGACCCGGCCCAAATGGCCATTTACCGGGGCACCTACACGGTCAATTCCCGGATCGACCAGTTTACCATTGGGAACCCCAAAATTACCAACATCGTACCCGTGCCCCCACCCTGCGTGTCCTCTTTACCCAGCGTATGTGTGGAAGAAGGCATTTATACTTTTGAGCGGACGCTGGATGTGTTGTTGACTGAAAGCTATTTTATTGTTTATCAACGTTGTTGCCGAAATCAAACCATCAACAATATCGTTTCGCCCGGCGACATTGGCGCTACCTATATGGTTGAACTGACCCCCGATGCGCAACAACTCAAGAATAACAGTCCCACCTTTAAGAATTTCCCGCCGATTATCATTTGTAAAGACATCCCGCTCAGTTTCGACCACTCTGCCACGGACAAAGACGGCGACCAGATTTTCTACCGTTTTTGCAGCCCGCTGGCCGGCGGCGGCCCCATCCTGACGCCGCCGGGCGTGAACGGTTGTAACGGCGCCATACCGACTCCCCCCTGTGGGCCGCCATTCGATAACGTGCCGTTTATTTTGCCCACTTACAGCCCCGCGAATCCGATGGGCGGAAGCCCGCAAATCTCGATCAACGACCTGACCGGTATCATCAGCGGCACTCCGGATAAACTCGGCCAGTTCGTGGTGGGCGTTTGTATCGAAGAATATCGCGGCGCCACGCTGTTATCCACCGTCAGGCGCGACTTTCAGTTCAATGTGGCGGAGTGTTCCCCCACGGTACTGGCCAATATTCAAAGCGATACCATTGTCGGCCCGCAGCGTTTCGTGCTCCGCTCCTGCGGCGAAAACAGCATAACCTTTCAAAACCTGAGCGTTCAGCAATCCAATATTTTTGAATATGAATGGCGTTTTGATCTGAAGGGAACGCCTTACAGCAATAAAAATACCTGGAACGCCACGGTGACTTTTCCGGACACCGGTTTTTATACCGGCGCGCTGTACCTCAACCCCGGCAAGCCCTGCGCCGATACCGCGTATATCGCGGTCAATATTTTCCCGGAGATCAACGCCGATTTTTCTTTTGAATACGATACCTGCGTGGCCGGCCCCGTCGATTTTACCGACCTGTCGAGCGGCGACGGCGTCATCAACCGCTGGAACTGGAATTTCGGCGTGCCCAATGGCACTTCCAAGGCGCGAAATCCAAGTTTTCTCTACCCGTATCCCGGCAGCCACCCCGTTCAACTCCGCGTATTCGACCGGAACAATTGTTCGGATGTCGCCACCAAAATCGTCAACTGGTACCCCGTGCCGCCGCTGATCATTATTCAACCCAGCAAATTCCTAGGCTGTTCGCCGGCCGAGATATTTTTCAACAATCTTTCGGAACCGATCGACAGTACCTACAAGATCGTTTGGGATTTCGGGGACGGAACCACTCAATCCGGCGTCATCAGTCCGACGCACCGGTATGAAAACCCCGGCACTTTTACCGTGAGTGTGGCTATTACCTCGCCCATCGGTTGTTTTACCTCGGATACTTTCCCCAAACTGATCCGGGTGGAGCCTTCTCCCACCGCCGACTTTAGCTTTTTCCCCGATTCGCTGCTGACGACTTTTAACAATACTATCCAGTTCACCGACCTGTCTACCGGGGCCAACCGCTGGAACTGGCAGTTTGACCAATATGGCACCACGACGACGCGTAACCCGACTTTTACTTTCCCCGACACCGGTCTGATGAAAGTAACCCTGATCGCCACGCACCCGGAAGGCTGCAAAGACTCCATTTCCAAATACCTGGATTTCGTGCCCGTCATTTTCTGGCACATGCCCAACGCATTTACCCCCAACGGCGACGGTCAGAATGACGGATTTTTTGGCAAAGGTTACCTCGAAGGCATTACAGATTTCAATATGAGCATCTGGAACCGCTGGGGTGAAATGGTCTTTGAAACCAACAATCCCGACGATGAATGGAACGGACGCCAGATGAATTCCGGCGGCATGTCGCCCGAAGGGGTGTACGTGTACCTCGTGACGTTTACCGGTCCAAGGGGGCAGCCGTTTAAGTTTAAGGGATATGCGACGTTGTTGAGGTAAAGAAAACGCCTTCCCCGGAAGTGTGCCTATAGGCATCTTGCAGCTTACAATTGCTCTGCAACAGTTTCAAATTGCATTGGGAGGGTAGGAATTTATTTCTTGGGCCTCTCGAAAACCAAGATTATTATAATGGAAAAACCCACTTCCCCGGAAACCCGGGTTGCGCAATACGATTTCGGTATGATCGGCCTGGGCACTATGGGCCGCAATCTGGCGCTTAATATCGCCGATCGCGGCTACAGCGTGGTTGGTTTCGATAAAGACCAGGACAAAGCACAGGCGCTGGCACAGGAAAGCGGACAACGCAATATACTCATTGTCATGGAGTTGCGCGCGTTTGTGGGCGCCCTGAAAACGCCGCGGGCCATTCTGCTGCTGGTTCCGGCTGGCCCCGCGGTCGATGCAGTGATCGAAGAACTAATGCCTTTGTTAAGCGCCGGCGACCTGCTGGCCGATTGCGGCAATTCGCATTTCAGCGACACGGATCGCCGGGCCCGGCGACTGGAAGAGGCGGGACTACGCTTCCTCGGAGTGGGCGTTTCGGGCGGCGAGGCCGGCGCGCGTTTCGGGCCGAGCATTATGCCCGGCGGCGACCGGGAAGCTTTTGAGCGGATAGCGCCCATGTTGCAGGCGATATCCGCAAAGGTAAACGGTGAGCCCTGCATGGGCTGGCTTGGCCCGCGCTCGGCCGGGCACTACGTAAAAATGGCGCACAACGGCATCGAATACGCCCTGATGCAACTCCTGGCCGAAGCCTATCACCTGCTGAAAGAGGCGGGCGGCCTGGACAACGACGAACTGCACGCCCTGTTTTCCCGCTGGAATCAGGGGCCTCTGCAATCTTTCCTGCTGGAGATCACGGCTGCCATTTTTGCCCGGGCCGACGACCTGAGCCCGGCCCGGCTGATCGACAGGATCAAGGCCAGCGCCAAACAAAAAGGCACCGGCATGTGGACCTCCCAAAATGCCTTCGACCTGCACGTGCCCATACCGGCCATCGATATGGCTGTAGCGCAACGCGATTTGTCGGCGCTGGCCGAAGAACGCCATATCGCACATTCAGTGCATACTTTACAACTTTCGGGCGATCCGGCCGATAAACAAACGCTCTCCGCGCAACTCGAACAGGCCCTGCAATTTGCCGCCATTGTCACTTATGCGCAGGGACTCTCGTTACTGCACCACGCTTCCCAGACCTACGGGTACGGCCTGCATCTGGCCGAGGTGGCCCGCATCTGGCGCGGCGGCTGCATCATTCGGGCCGCCTTGCTGGAACATATACGCGCCGTTTATTTCAATGAACCGGGTTTGCCGAGCCTGCTGCTGGCTCCTGCATTCGCGCAAAAACTGATAGCGTTGCAGACCGGCGCCCGGTCGGTGCTGAAACTGGCCATCGACCGGGGCATACCGGTACCGGCTTTTATGGCCTGCCTGTCGTATTACGATGCTTACCGCCGCGATTGGCTGCCGGCCAACCTGATCCAAGCGCAACGCGATTTTTTTGGCGCCCATACCTACGAGCGCACCGACCGTACCGGGGTATTTCATACCAATTGGGGACAGTGAAGCAGTAAACGGTTTGAAAACCGTACCTTTGCCGGCCCTAAACAAGCAGCTTATATGACTTTTCCTCCCGGCACAAAAATTACCATTACCGGCGACCTGGGCAGCGGCAAAAGCGCTGTGTCCAAGATTCTGTGTGATCTCACAGGCTTTCAGTATGTGTCCACCGGCCGTATTCAGCGCCAACTGGCCATGGAAATGGGCATCGACACCCTCGAAATGAACCGCCGCGCCGATACCGACCCGGGTATCGACCAGAAAATAGACGGCATATTCGCGGATTTAGGCAAGGATGCCGGATCTTATGTGATAGACAGCCGTATGGCCTGGTTTTTTCTACCGGACTCCCTCAAGGTGTACCTGCAAGCCGACATCCACGTGGCGGTGGACCGCATTCTGAGCGATCCGGGTCGCAATAGCGAACAATACCGGGACAGAGAAGAAGCCATCCGCAAAATAACCGCGCGCAAACAAAGCGAAAACGACCGTTTTTTGGCTAAATACGGCGCCGATTGCGGTAACCTGAACAATTTTGACCTGGTGGTGAATACCACGCGGCGTACTCCCGGCGAAGTAGCGGCTTTGATCATTAAAGCCCTGGAAAAGAAAACCGCTTCCTCCGTTTTTCCGCATTTCGTTTAGCAGAAAACCAAAGTTTTTTTCGATTGTTATATCGCATCGACTCTTAAACCAAATTTTTGTTTCCACTCCCCTGTTTTTGTTTCAAGTATATGGCTCTTATTCCCATAAATATGAAGGACGGCTCCGTTGAAAAGGAGCGCGAAGTAATTGTCGGGATCGATCTGGGCACCACCAACAGCCTCGTTGCCTACATGAAGGACGACCAGGCCGTTTGTGTAAAAGGCGCCGATGGAAAAAGTACCCTCGTGCCGTCCGTGGTGCACTTCACGTCCGGGGGTGATGTGATCGTGGGCGACGAAGCGCGGGAGAAACTGGTGGCCGACCCGGCCAATACCATATATTCTGTTAAACGCCTGATGGGAAAATCTTACAAAGACGTCAAAGACCTGCAGGGATTTTTCGGTTATAAAATCCTCGACGACGATACCGAGTCGCTGGTAAAAATCCGGGTAAAAGACCGCTTTTATACGCCGATCGAACTCAGCGCCCACATCCTCCGCGAGCTGAAAACCCGGATACAAACCGAACTGGATACTACCATATCCAAAGCCGTCATCACCGTGCCTGCCTATTTCAACGACAACCAACGCCAGGCAACGCGCGATGCCGGCAAACTTGCCGGCCTGGATGTGCTCCGCATTGTGAACGAACCTACCGCGGCGGCCCTGGCTTATGGGATCGGACTCGACCCAAGCCAATCCGAAACCATCGCCGTGTTCGACCTGGGCGGCGGCACCTTCGACATTTCCATACTGCAAATCCATGATGGCATATTCGAAGTGCTGGCCACCAATGGCGATACCTTTTTGGGCGGCGACGATTTTGATCACGCTGTTTTGCGCTTTTTTTGCAAACAGTTAAGTATTGATGAGAAAATTTTAACTGAGGAAAAATCTTTAGGGCAAACGCTTCGCCTTCAAGCCGAAACGGCCAAAAAGAAGTTGTCGGAAACAGATATTTACGAAGGATTGGTCAATGGGCAAAAAGTGCGGATCACCCGCTCCGAATTTGAACGTCTGATCCAACCTTTCACCGGCCGTATGCTCGACTGTTGCCGTCAGGCGCTTTCGGATGCCAAAAAGACGGTGGCGCAAATAGACAAAGTCGTCATGGTAGGCGGCAGTACCCGGGTACCGGTGGTGAAACGGTCGGTGGCTGAATTTTTCCAAAAACCCGTCTACGACAACCTGAACCCCGATGAAGTGGTAGCCCTGGGCGCTGCCATTCAGGCGGATATTCTGGCCGGTAACCGCAAAGAATTACTGCTGCTGGATGTCACCCCGCTTTCGCTCGGGATTGAAACGGTAGGGGGGCTGATGGATACCATTATTGCCCGCAACTCCAAGGTGCCCACAAAAGCCGGCCGGCAATACACGACCAGCGTGGACGGGCAGAAAAACCTGAAAGTAGCCGTTTACCAGGGCGAACGCGACTTGGTGGAACACAACCGCAAACTGGGCGAATTTATCCTGCGCGGTATCCCGCCCATGCCCGCGGGATTGCCCAAGATCGACATTCAGTTCATCGTCAATGCCGATGGTATCCTGACGGTGCGCGCCCGCGAGCTGCGTTCGGGCGTTGAACAACAAATCGACATCCGGCCTACTTATGGCATCGACGAAGAAGCAATGGCGAAAATGCTGCTCGACAGTATCGCGCATGCCCAGGAAGACATGCGCATCCGCGCAGTGCTCGAAGCGCGCAACGAGGCGAACAACCTCCTGCTGGCCGGCGACAAATTTTTACAACAGAACGACGCCATCTTATCGGACGAGGAAAAAAACACGACAAAATCTTTGTTAACGGCCCTGCGGGAGGCCACCAAAACGGAAGACAAGGACGTTATACACCGCGCCATTGAAACGCTCAATGACTACACCACTCCCCTCGCCCACCGGGCTATGGACACCACCATTCTGACGGCCATGAAAGGGAAGGCGGTGATTTGACGTTTGCAAAATTATTTCATGGATAAACTAAAATTACCCGGCATGAAAAGCGCTGTACACTGCTGCTGCTTACTTGGTTTCGTTTTTCTCTTTTCCTGTCATACCGCCCAAATAAACGGCCAAACAACGGATGCGGCCCCGGTCACTAACGCTGCAACCGTTCAAACAGCGCCTCCATTTGTCAGTTGGGATAAAAAAACAGCAGAACTTGGAGCGGTAAAAAAAGGAGAATTGCGAACCCTGTTTTACGAATTTACCAATACTTCCGGCGAGCCGGTTCAGATCGACATCGTGGATGCCTGCGAGTGCACAACAGTGGATTATCCGCGCGGCGTCATTGAGCCCGGCCAGAAAGGCCGGCTCGACGTCACCTTCAACAGCGCCGAAAAGAACGCTTCCGAAACCATTTCGATCAACGTTATCTTCAAAAACACCCACCCCAACGGAGTGCCCCGTATTGAGATCGTGGAATACAAGTTTGACCTGGTGAATTAGGGTGTTGATTTGTTGATTTGAGGGCCCAAGCGCTTGGTCGTCAAATCAACAAATCAACAAATCAACACCATGCTTCACTGCTTCTGTTCCCTCCGTTTCAGTTCATCCCGGATTTTGGCCGCGGTTTCATAGTCCTCTGCATCGAGCACTTCCTGGAGTCGGCGCTGCAGCGATTCGGCGGAATAAGTTTCCAGGGCGTTGCTGTCGATTACCGGTTGCCCGGCAGTTGTTTGCGGGCGGGCGGCCCTTTCTTCTTCTTCCTGTTCTTCCAGTACCACGCCCGCTGCTTCGAGGATAAAATCGTAGGTATAGATCGGGCAGTCGAAACGTACGGCCATGGCGATGGCATCGGAGGTGCGGGAGTCGATTTCGAATACTTCGCCGTTTTTAACGCATACCAGGCGGGCATAAAAAATACCGTCCAGCAGGTTATTGATCACCACTTCTCGCAACTCGATGTTGAAGGTGTCCAGGGTGTTCTTGAAAAGGTCGTGGGTAAGGGGGCGGTTGGGCACCATTCGTTCCATGGCCACGGCGATGGCCTGCGCCTCAAAACTCCCGATAACGATGGGCAGGCGGCGCTGTCCGCGCCGTTCTCCCAGTACCACGGCGTAATTGTGCGATTGGGTGACGCTGTGCGATAAGGCTACAATATCCAGTTCTATACGTTTCATTGGCCGGTTCAGTTGTGTTATTGGGGCGTGCAAAAGTAGGTAAGGAATTGATTTTATACCTGCAAAAATACACCCCTTTTATTGCCCATTAAACAAAAACTTTTTAGTGAAGTTTTTGTAAAAAAGGCGCCCGCGGTCAGCCGGCGCCTTTTTTAGTGCGCTGTCCTGATAATTAATTTGACAGCAAGTGATCAGTTGGCCGCCTTAAAACGCCGGAAAGCCTCGGTCAGGCGCGGCACCACTTCGAACAGATCGCCCACCACCCCGTAATCGGCGGCTTTGAAAAACGGCGCTTCGGCGTCCTTGTTGATCACGACGATCACTTTGGAATTATTTACCCCGGCCAGGTGCTGAATGGCGCCGCTGATACCGATAGCGATATACAGGTTGGGCCGGATAGCAATGCCGGTTTGCCCCACGTGTTCGTGGTGCGGGCGCCAATGGCTGTCGGCCACCGGACGGGAGCAAGCCGTCGTGGCGCCCAAGGTTTCGGCCAATTCTTCCACAATCCCCCAGTTGGAGGGGTCTTTCATGCCGCGTCCAGCCGATACGACCACTTCGGCCTCCGGCAATGGCACCCGCCCTTCTATGGTTTTGACAGATGTAACCTTGATCCGCCCGGCAGGAACAGCCACGTTCAGGGATTCAACTGTCACGGGCGTTCCGGTACTTTCCGCCTTCACGGCATTTCCCATGAGCGACAGAATTTTAACCGGGCTGGTAATGGCGTATTCCACGACGGCCTTACCGGAGAATACCGATTTTTTAACCCGGAGTTCCGGGCCTTGTACTTCAGGCAAACTGTTCACCCCTGAAACCAGGCCGGCATTCAGGCGTACGGCCAGCCTGCCGGCAATGGATTTGCCCGTAGAGCTATGGCTCAGGATCAGCACCGTGGCTTTCAACTGTTCCGCGGCCGCGGCCAACGCGGCCGCGGCGCTTTGGCTGTCCAGCTGATTGAGGCCGGCGTTATCTATATTCAGTACCCGGTCGGCGCCGTAGCGGCCCAATTCAGCGGCATTAGCGACGTTCGTTCCCAGAACCACTGCCGCACAGGGCACACCCAGCGAAGCGGCTACTTTTTTGCCATAAGTGGTAGCCTCGAAGGCGGATTTTTTGAATTGCCCGTTTGGGCTTTCGGCATATACTAAAACCATGATATAGTTCGAAGTTTGAAGTTTGAAGTTTGCTGGCCTGATGCAAATTTCAGATTGACAATATTTTTCAAATCACCTTGGCTTCCTCGTGCAGCAGGCGCACCAGTTCGTCCATGTTTTCCGGATCAACCAGTTTCACCCCGGCCTTGGCGGGCGGAAGGGTGAATTTGATGGTTTTAACCGGTTCGTCCACGGCAACCGGCGGCAGTACTTTCAGCGGTTTGGTGCGGGCCATCATAATGCCGCGCATATTCGGAATACGTTGCTCGGCCATACCTTTGGCGGCGCTGAGCGCCAGCGGCAGAGCGACTTCCAGCACCTCTACCCCACCCTCGATATCGCGCTCCACCGCGGCCACATTGCCGTTCAGATCGAGTTTGCTGGCGTACGAAATATAAGGCAGATCAAGGTGTTCGGCCACCATGGCGCCAACCTCCGAACCGTTGTAATCGATCGTTTCTTTGCCGAATAAGATGAGGTCGAAGTTTTCATCTTTCGCGTATCCGGCGATTTGTTTGGCTGTGAATGCCGCGCTTTTCGGATCGGCGTCGATCCGGACGGCTTCGTCGGCGCCTATGGCCAGGGCTTTGCGGATGGTCGTTTCATTGGCAGCCGGCCCTACATTCAGGGCAACCACCGTACCGCCAAGTGTTTCCTTTAATTCGCAGGCGCGAACAAGGGCATACCATTCGTCGTAGGGGTTCATAATAAACTGTACGCCGGCGCTGTTAAATTCCGTTCCATCGGCATTAAAGGATATTTTAGCCGTGGTATCCGGTGTTTGGCTGATGCAAACCAGAATTTTCATAAATGAGGATCGTATGGTTTTAC
>CALEYM010000072.1 GCA_937926185.1 uncultured Bacteroidota bacterium
CAGGTACGCATGAGCATGAAATAATGTGCGCAATCATGAGCAAAAAAAGCAAAATCATCCGGGTACAAGGAACAGATATCACAATTCTATCTGAAGAGGAGGCTGACTACATATCCCTTACCGATATGCTCAAAGCCAAGGATGGCGATTTTTTCATCTCCGATTGGCTGAGGAACCGGAATACGGTTGAATACCTGGGTATCTGGGAGCGGATACATAATCCTGATTTTAATTATGGCGAATTCGCCACAATTAAAAGTCAGGCAGGTCTGAACAGCTACAAAATCAGTGTTAAAGAATGGGTGGAAAAGACCGGTGCCATTGGGCTCCGGGCAACAGCAGGCCGGTATGGAGGCACGTATGCCCATCGGGATATTGCCTTTGAATTCGGAATGTGGATCAGTGCCGAATTCAAAATTTACCTGATCAAAGAATTTCAACGCCTGAAAGATGAAGAACAAAAACTACTCGGTTGGGATATTCGGCGAAACCTGACCAAAATCAACTATCGTATCCATACCGATGCGATCAAATCAAATCTCATCCCTGAAAGTCTGACGAAAACCCAGATCAACCAAATTTACGCCTCTGAAGCCGATGTGCTTAATATGGCGCTTTTCGGCAAAACCGCTGCACAATGGCGCAGTGAAAACCCAAATGAAAAAGGCAACATTCGCGATTTTGCCAATGTGTCCCAGTTGGTATGCCTGGTTAATCTGGAAAACCTCAACGCCGTATTTATTCACGACGGCCTTCCCCAATCCGAAAGGCTGCGCCGCCTGAATGCCATTGCCATCCAGCAAATGAAAATATTGCTGGAAGATAAAGCTGCGCAGCGGCTTGAGGGAAGTAGTGATGACCAGAAAGAAGGAGAGGCCACATGAACGATTTTCCCATGAAATCGTACATTAGCACCCTAATTGCATTTAACATTCCATGACCAACCTCTCCCCTCTCAACGAACAACAACGCCAGGCCGTCGTCAGCGACGACAAGCGCCTACTGGTGCTTGCCGGCGCCGGTTCCGGCAAGACCAAGACCTTGTTGCAAAAAATCATCTACCTGATCGAGGAAAAGGGGGTGAGTCCGCTGGACATACTGGCCATTACGTTTACCAAAAACGCGGCCAACGAGATGCTCGACCGGCTTATTCTGGCAGCCGATAAAACGAGCGGATATGAAGCCATCCTGCACGACAAAAAGAAAACGAAATCGGAAAAAGACACCGCGCGTCGCGAATATTCCCGGAAGTACAAGTGGATCGAAGGACTCACGGTGCGCACGTTCCATAGTTTCGGGTACAGTCTGCTGCGGAGTTTCGGCGTCAACGAGTTCGACAACAAATTCCGGATCATCGGGGAGGAAAAGAGCGGAGAAGAAGACGAATTTTCAAAGTACATCGCCCCGGAAACGGCCTTCGAGGTATTTTACAAACTGCTGATCGGGAAATGCGAAGATACGCGGTACTTGCTGGATTTGAAACGGTACGTGCTGGACTACATCGTGGACAAGATACATTTGAAGGAGCAGCAAATCCGCTACCTGAACCGCGACGGCAAATTTTACACCACGCTCGACGGTACCCGCGTGCGTTCCAAATCGGAGCAGTTTATAGCGGATTATCTGTTCCGGCACAGCATTTCCTATCAGTACGAGCCGAAAATACAGATCAAAGACTTTTCTTTTCGTCCGGATTTCTATATCCCGGCCGCCAATTTGTATATCGAGCACGTGAGCAGCAAGAGTTATCCGATGCAGGATAAAGAAGAACAATTCCGGCAAGGCGGCGTGTTGTACGCGAAAACATACGAGCGGATGGCTGTAAACTCGGCGCTGTTCAACCTGGTCCTGGATAACCTGCTGCGCGGGCGCTTGTCCGCCGGTCACGGCGCCGCCGCGCGCACGATCGGATTTCAGGAGGCATTTAAAGGGCATCTGGATCACGTCAAAGAGTTTGTCCGGACGGTCATGCGCATCACCGACCTGATCAAAGTGGAGCGCCTGAATGTGGAGCAGGTGTTGGCCGATGCGCGGAAGGATCAGCACGAGCGCGTCCGGAATTTTTACGAACTGGCTATTCCGCTGGTGCAGGAATACGAAAAATATTGTGTCGACAAATCGTATCTCGATTTCAATGACCTGATTTCCAGAACAGTATCCCTGCTGGAAAATCAGGAAGATGTCGCCCATAAGATACGGAACCGTTACCCGTACATCCTGGTAGACGAGTTTCAGGATGTGAACAATCTGCAGGTGGATTTGATCCGGCTGTTGCTCACCGACCGGACGCAACTGTTCTGCGTGGGCGACGACTGGCAAAGCATTTACGGATTTCGCGGTTCCGAGGTGGGCTACATCATCGAATTTGAAAAACATTTTCCGGGATCAACCATTATCAAACTCAACCTGAACTACCGCAGCACCCAGAACATTGTGGGCGCCAGCAACGAGGTGATCAAAAACAACCGTTTCCAGATCGAAAAAGACATTCTGGCCGCCAAGGTATCCGAGCATAAGATCGCGGTGTACGCCGGTACCGATGAGGAAGAGAACGTCCTGTATTGCGTACAACGGGTACGCGAATGTCTGGAGGCCGGTATTCCGCCAGAGGAAATTTTGTTTTTGTACCGCCGGACGAAGATGGCCGCCGCGTTTTATGATACGGTTGTAAAAAAAGAAGGTCTGAAAGTCCAGTTTAAAACCATTCATTCCGCCAAGGGCCTTGAGGCCCG